>CBFCXB010000332.1:0-3862 GCA_965601905.1 uncultured bacterium
TTCTTCCCATCGCATGACCGGTGACCCATGAGAAACGTGGAAATCATAGCGGTCGGGGACGAGATCCTCCGCGGGGAGGTGCAGGAACTGAACAGTTTTTTTCTCTCGCGCGAGCTCGCCCGTATCGGACTCGTCCCGTCGCGCGTGACGGTCGTTCCCGATACGGTCGACGGCATCGAGCGGGAGATACGCGAATCGGTGGGGAGGGGCTCTGTCGTCGTGGTCACCGGCGGTCTCGGACCGACCGTCGATGATGTGACGACGGAGGCGGCGATCCGCGCTCTCGGGGGTAAGAGCGAGGTACGCGAGGAGGTTCTGCGGCAGGTGGAGGCACGGTTCGGCGAATTCGGGCGCTCGATGCCCGCCGCGTATCGTGATCGAGCCCGCGTGCCCCGCGGGGCGACGATCCTTCCGAATACCGTCGGGGCGGCCGTTGGTCTCCACATCTCGAACGCGGCCTTCGATCTCTTTCTCCTTCCCGGTGTTCCAGAGGAGATGAAGGAGATGTTCAACCGCTCGGTACTTCCCGCGATCTCCGAAGGGGGAACGGATCCGATGCAGCGCCTCAGGACATTCGGGCTCACCGAGACGGAACTCGAGGGACGGCTCGAGGAGGTGCTTCCACGCGGTGAGTTGTGCCGTCTCTCGATCATCTCGAGACCGTCCGGCGTCGATCTGTATGTCCCGTTCGATCTCCGTGGGAACGGTACGGTCGAGAAGATTCGATCGGCAATCGGCAGTTACTGCTATACGATTCGTGATGAAATGATCGAAGAGGTTGTACTGGCACTTCTCGCCGATCGCCGGAAAACACTCGCGACGGCGGAATCGGTCACCGGCGGGCTCCTCGCCTCGACGGTCGTCTCGGTACCCGGAGCGAGCGAGATTCTACTGGAAGGATTCGTGACGTACAGCGACCTGTCGAAAATCGAACGCATCGGTGTGGACGAGGCGCTCATCAGTGAACGGGGAGCGGTGAGTGATGCCGTATGCGTCGCGATGGCCCGGGGCGCGCGGATACGTTCGGGGGCTGATATCTCTCTGTCCACGACCGGCATTGCCGGTCCGGGGGGCGGAAGCTCGGAAAAGCCGGTCGGCCTCTGCTACATCGGGCTCGCGGCGGATGGGGCGGCCTTCTGCCGGCGGTTACGCTTTCCCGCGACGAGGGAGACGGTGAGACTGCGTGCCGTGTACCATGCCCTCGATCTCCTGCGCCTCCACCTGATCGGTGCAAGTGAACGCTTGAGACCGTACCGAGTAGAGAGAATCTGAGTGGGGAGACAACCATGCGATTATTCTTTGCCGTGCCCATGTCCCCTCATGTGAGGGAAGCTGTGCGTGATGCGATCGGTGCATTTCCCGTGCTCGATCCCCCGTGGCGATGGATATCCCCCGAGAATTACCATATCACGGTGAAGTTTCTCGGCGAGGTGGCCGGTGACGTGACGCCGTCGCTGCACGATGCCGCCGTGCGGGTGGCCGCGCGGGTGGCTCCCTTCCGTATTTCATTCAGCCGCTTCGGCGGGTTTCCCTCACTCGCGCGCCCCCGTGTCATCTTCTTTGCGGTGTCGGATGGTGCCGACCGGCTCGATGAACTCGCCTCGCTCGTGGATCGTGAGATGGAGCATAACGGATTTGCGCGCGAGCGCCGGCCTTTCCGCGCGCACCTCACCTTGGCGCGCATAACACGCCGACTGTCCCCCGGCCTGCGAGAGGCGCTGGAGTCGGTTCCACAGCTGCCCGCGGCCACATCCCAGGCGGTCGACCGATTCGTGCTGATGTGCAGTCACCTGAGCCGCGCGGGCGCCCGCTACGAGGAGATCGGGACATTCTCGCTGGAGGGATCGCTCTGAATTTCGTTGAATTCCCGTACCCGAATTGCTATAAGGACAGAGATGTTACGTGCCGGTGAGCTGCCGGTGGTTGTACCACCGGAGGCTACCATATAGAACGATTCGATCGCCCCGGACGCGATGTGACGGAGGAGGTGGTGGCGGCGCGGAACGGGTGCGACACATTCCGTGATGCTTTTTGAAGAATGGGGGATGCAGTGGGAGGTTGGAGATGAAGAAGGCAAAGGAAAAAAAGCCGGAAAAGGACAACAAGAAGGAAAAGGCGATCGAGCTGGCCGTCGATCAGATCGAGAAGCAGTTCGGCAAGGGCTCGATCATGCGACTCGGTTCGGAGGGAGCGCTGATTCCCATCGAGAACATTCCAACGGGAAGCCTTGCGCTCGACATCGCGCTCGGTATCGGCGGGGTGCCGCGCGGACGGATCATCGAAATCTACGGGCCCGAAGGATCGGGGAAAACGACCCTCACCTGCTCGATAATCGCCAACGCGCAGCGACTCGGCGGCGTGGCCGCTTTTATCGACGCGGAGCATGCCCTCGACATGATTTATGCACGAAAGATCGGAGTGGATGTCGACAACGTATTGATTTCCCAGCCGGATACGGGCGAACAGGCGCTCGAGATCGCCGAGGTGCTGATCCGGAGCGGCGCGATCGACGTCGTCGTGATCGATTCGGTCGCCGCACTCGTCCCCTCAGCCGAGATCGAGGGGCAGATGGGGGATTCGCACGTGGGGCTGCAGGCGCGGCTCATGTCGCAGGCCCTGCGAAAGATCGCCGGCGCCGTTTGCAAATCCAAGACATGCATGATCTTTACCAATCAGATCCGCATGAAGATCGGCGTTCTGTTCGGTAATCCCGAAACGACGTCCGGCGGGAACGCCCTCAAGTTCTACGCCACGGTGCGCATGGATATCCGGCGGATCGGCCAGATCAAGGACCGCGAACAGGTCATCGGCAACCTCACCAGGGTGAAGGTCTTGAAGAACAAGGTTGCGCCGCCGTTTCGACAGGCCGAGTTCGAGATCCTGTACGGCGAGGGGATCAGCCTCGAGGGGGATCTCATCGAGCTCGGCGTCGCTTCGAATCTGATCGCCAAGACGGGGAGCTGGTACTCGTACGGCGAACTGAGGCTGGGGCAGGGCAAGGACAACACCCGCATGTTCCTGAAGGAGAATTTGGACGTACGGGACACAATCGAGAAAGAGGTGCGTTTACATTACGGGCTCGAACCGTCCGCAGCTTCACCGGGATCCAAAAGTGAGCCGGCACAATAATGGGCACGAAACCGTGGTGGAGGTCCGGCGACGCGGTGGTTCCCTCCGCGAGATCCGTACTTCCCGTGAGAGAAGATTCCTCGTCGTCAAATCTCCCGCCGTGGAACGATTCCTCGAGGTCCCGACGGCACTCTCGGGGCGCGACCTCGAAGAGCTCTCTGGGCCCATCGCGCGTTGTGCCGGGCTGGAGCTTTCGTACCGGATGCTGTCCCGGCGGGATAGAACCGAATGGGAGATTCGCTCCGCGCTCGCGGGGGAAGGAATAGAGAATCCCGCTATCGTGGAAGATATCGTCAATACGCTCCATCGGCAGGGGTATCTCGACGATCGCCGCCTGGCGGAGGGATTTATCCGGTACACGATGCAGCATCGGCCGGCGGGGCCGTACCTGCTGCGGAAAAAATTACGGAACCTGGGTGTTCCGGAAGATATCGTGGAGTCGGCGGTCCGCGACGCCTTTCGTGATGCGGGGGAGCGTGAAATCGCCGTGGAACTCGCCGCTCGCCGGTTCGATCCGCGCCAGGAGCGCACCCGCGCGGTGAGGAGAATTCATGGGTTTCTTTCGCGGCGGGGTTTTACGACCGCCGTGGTGAATGATATATGCGCCATGATCCTGAGGAGGGAGACGAGAGACGAGGATGGTTAACCGAGAGGTGCAATCGGCCCACGAGATCAGACGTGCCTTCATCGATTTTTTCAAGGGGAAGGACCACGTAGAGGTGCCGAGCGCCCC
>CBFCXB010000333.1:0-3835 GCA_965601905.1 uncultured bacterium
ATTACTGGGGATACGACCCGTACTCGCAGTTCCTCGCGAACCGCGGATACGCCGTCTTCCAGCCGAACTTCCGGGCCTCGACCGGCTTCGGCAAGGCGTTCTTCAACGCCGGCAAGAAGCAGTGGGGCCTCGCGATGCAGGATGACATCACCGACGGCGTCAAGTACCTCGTCGACAAGGGCTGGGCCGATCCCGACAAGGTGGCGATATTCGGCGGCTCGTACGGCGGGTACGCGACACTGGCGGGACTGGCATTCACCCCGGATCTCTACGCGGCCGGTGTCGATTATGTCGGCGTCTCGAACATGCTGACCTTCCTCAACTCGATCCCGGCGTACTGGGAGACGGCGCGGAAGTTCCTCAACGAGCAGGTCGGCGATCCCGACAATCCCGAGGACATGGAACGGCTCAAGGCCACCTCGCCGCTCTTCTCGGCGGACAACATTCAGGTGCCGCTCCTCGTCGTCCAGGGCGCCAATGACCCCCGCGTCAAGAAGCCCGAGTCGGACCAGATCGTCATCGCGATGCGCGAGCGGAACCGACCGGTCGAGTATCTCGTGGCACCTGACGAGGGACACGGCTACCTCGGCGTCGAGAACCGGCAGGCGATGGTCGTGGCAATGGAGAAGTTCCTCTCCAAGCACATCGGCGGCCGGTACCAGGAATCGGTCCTCCCCGAGGTGGCGCAGAAGCTTGAGGAGATCACCGTAGACATCGCCTCGGTGACGCTGGAAAAACCCGCGGCCGATCCCGAGGCCGCCAAGACGGCACCGCTGCCCAAGGTCGACACGGGCCTCCTCAAGCCGATGACCCTAACGTACAAGACGACCGTGGCGCGGGCCGGCCAGGAGATCGCGGTCGACGTCACGCGGACGTACGAGAAAGCGACTGAAGGCGACAAGGACGTGTGGCGCACCACAACGAAGCAGACATCGTCGCAGGGAACGGGGACCGATGTCTTCCTCGTCGATCAGGCAACGCTGCTCCCGATACGCCGTAGCGTGGAGCAGGGTCAGGTCACAGTCGAGATGGAGTATACCCCCGAGACCGTGTCGGGCAAGATCAACATGGGCCCCCAGGAGATGCCGGTCAACGCCGCGCTGGAAGCGCCGGTGTTCGGCGACGAGGCGGCTCTCGAGATCGCCCTCGAGGCCCTGCCGCTCTCGAGCGGATACAAGACGACACTGCGCGTCTTCGAACTGATCACGCAGAAGTCGCGTCCCATGGCGGTCGAGGTGACCGGTATGGAGGATGTAACCGTTCCGGCGGGCTCCTTCGAGGCGTACAAACTCGAGCTGAAGCCCCTCGACGGCGAGCCGGGCGGCGGCACGCTCTTCATCAGCGAGAAGGACCCGCGCTGCATCGTGCGCAGCACCTTCCAGCTCCCCGCCATGATGGGCGGCGGCACCGCCACGACCGAGCTGGTGGGGATGGAGTAATCGGCAACGGCAATAGCTGTTGTCATGGAACTCATGGAACGGGGGCAATCCCGTTCATGCCGTTTTAAAAACACATCGTTGCAACGAGGCGCTCCGATTTTTAGAGAGGCGCTCCTCTTCATAGGGAGCGCCTCTTATTTCTACGGTGAATGTACACATCTCTACACTAAACGCCCACACTCTTCCCGCAATGTCGAATACATCGAGCAGCACGTGCCCGCGCTCCGGCAGAGCAAATACGCACGCCCCTCGTCCATCTGCCCGTTATCGTATCTGTATGCCCCTACGATGATATCGGAGAGCAGATTCCCGTTCACTTCACCGGCGGAGGCCACCGACCAGCGGAATTACGCATTGGCCGATGGAATCGCTCTGCTGCTCTCTCGGCTTGGCAGGTGGATGCAAACATCTCAAGCGAGAAAACCCGCGGCGGATAAAACTCAGAGGATGCTATTTGCCTTCTCCTGAAAAACTGAGGGATGTCCAGGAAAAATTCCTTACAAAGTTGTAATAGATAAGGTACTATATTATACGTAAGTTATATCGGTTGATAAGGATAGTATATTATGAAGCAGGGATTCGTAAGTCAGGCGAACAGGCACTTCGAGGTAATATTCACAACGTTCATTCTCCTTGTGGTATTGAGCCTAGTGGCGTTCTTTCCCGTCTATTTCCGCGGGGACGATGCAACACTGCTGGAATGGGTTCATTCGCACCCGAATGTGTTTGATGCATTCCATTTGAAAAAAGGCATACTAGGCCAAGAGTACCGCCCACTGCGAAATGCCATATGGTGGTTGCCTTATCAGTTGTTTGGCCTGAATCCACTTCCTTACCAGGCACTTATTACTGCGCTCTATGGTTTTTCACTTTTATTCTTCTTCAAGACCGTCGAAGCGATGCGCGATCGAGCTACAGCTTTCTTGGCCCTGCTCGTGTATATAGGAGCGTATCACTTTCTAGGCTACATCATTTTCTGGTTTTCAGACTTCGTTTTTGTACTTGAACTGTTCTTTATCCACCTTGCTCTCTACTTGCTTGTCGGTGCTATACGAAGAGGATCATTTTCCGCTTGGGGATTCGTGTTTTTCAGTGCGGCGCTTCTAACAAAAGAGCCCAGCGGTCTCATTATCCCAGTTGTCCTGATCGGATATCTCTTATCCACATACAAAGAGCTAAATCCCAGAAGGCGATATAGAATTATCGGCGCCGTAGCGGCGCTCACGGTAGTCAGCACCCTCTATCTTATCCTCACACCGACGGTTCGCTCCCGGCAAGGAATGCTGGCAGCAGGCACTATTGCATCCATGCTCGAATTCTTCTGGGAGAGGTGGAGCTTCTATGCCCGGGTACTCGTTCGAAGTCCTGGCTACGTGATCATGATAGCGGCTGGTTTCAGCGCCCTCACAGCCGTGCTCCCGAGTGGATACCGCAGGCTCCAAACACTGCTATGCTTAGCTCTCGCGTGCCTCATCGCTTTAGCGCTGAGGCCATTCCCCACGGTGGCCTTCACTGCATTCTTCTTACTATCTATAGTTGGTCTACGGCAGCGTGGTTTGCATGTGCCTGCTACGTTCTGGTTTCTGGTACCTGTTTCTGGCTTGATGACTTTGTCTTACATGACTCGCACATACCTGACAGAAGCATCGTACGGCATGGCACTCCTTGTGGCCTTGATGCTGCGCCGCATTATAGACATCACGCCGGTCGAGGCCTTGAGGGCACGCCGAAAGATGATCCTTGGTATTGTGATCGCTGTGATCGTACTTGCAGGAGCAGTCGCATCGAGCCGGGTGAGAGCTGTGGTGGAGCAGCTTAGGACCGTCTCCGCGGTACGCCAAGGTTTCCGCAGTTGTATTGAATACACAATGGGAAATCTTGATGTCCCGGGCAATCGTCTTGCTGTCATCGATAAAGGAGATCTAGAGCCAGAAATCCAGGCTGCTTTGAGGACTTGGTCCAATGAAGAAAAGACCCAGCGGATGCAAACGATGGATAAGAAAGAGATTGAAAAGTTTATCCGGCTTATGGGTTCGAAAAACCTCTCGGTTATCAGCCTGGCCGAAATTCGAGATCAATCTCGTGTGCGTGGCAAAACGTATCTACTCGCCATGAATCAATACGAAAGGGACTTACTGGTTGGAACGGGACTTCAGATTGAGCTGGCACACAAATTCGAAGGATATAATTCATCGTCATACGTGTTCAGGCTCATTGATGAACCGACCGGGCGTTGAGAGTTGGTCTTGGAAAACCTGTGCATTCTCGGATCAAGTAACATCTTTTCTGTAAATTCTCTTTTCTACAGGCCACTTGTCTCTCATGTTGAGATAAGCTCTTACTAACCTTAATCCGTCATTCTTTTGGGTGTGAATGTTTGGCCGGGCGCGTAGGGA
>CBFCXB010000334.1:0-3834 GCA_965601905.1 uncultured bacterium
CTTCATCGAGGAGGGGGAATTACGCGGTGGCTCGAAAGGATTCCCCCGCTACGAGCACCGGATCAACTTTCCAAATCCGTGGCCCGGCGGGTGGTGGCTGCTACGCGACATCGTCGATTACGAGTTGGCGATCGCCGAGGGTCTACTCGATTGCTGCGCCGCGCACCGCGAGAGATTTCTGAAAAATTTCTATGCAATGGGAAAGAGGGCGATTGAACGGGGGACATCGGAACCACCGTACGGATTCGTTCTTCCCGTCCCGCACCATGATCCGGTCAGGGCCGCGCGCCTCGCCGAGGCGCTCATGCGCGGCGGCGTCGAGGTGCACCGGGCGGAGGCCGATTTCACGATCGGAAACCGGCTCTATCGAGCGGGCTCCTTCGTGATCCGGTCCGATCAGCCGTACCGCGCCTACGTCAAGGATCTCCTCGAGGTGCAGGACTATCCCGATATCAGGGCGAGCACGAAGGAACCGTTCGTCAGGCCGTACGATGTAACCGGCTGGACGATGTGGATGAATATGGACGTACCGTGCGAGGAGATCGACGAGCCGATCGATGCCGAGCTGGAACTTCTCACCGAATACCCCTACCCGGTGTACGATTTTCCCGGCGGCGACCTCTGGGGTTACGCGCTCTCGCCGGAGGTGAACGTCTCGTACAGCGCGGCGAACGTGCTCCTTGCCGAAGGATTGACCGTCTACCGCACCGATGCGGCATTCTCGCTCCCCCGTGGAGCGACCACGGACGGCACGATCGAAGCGGGCGCCTTCATCATTCCACGGCAGAACGGTATCGAGGAACACGGAATGGCACTGGCGCGCGAGCACAACGTGCTGTTCGTCCCGCTCGGCGAGAAGCCGCCGGTGCAGCTCCGGGAAATGCATCCCGCGAAGACCGCCCTCTTCAAACCGTGGCGCGCCAGCATGAACGAGGGATGGACGCGCCTCCTGCTCGACACGTACCGCGTGCCGTACCGGAACGTCGGCAACAAGGACGTCGCGGAGAACAAAATCACACGATTCGACGCCCTCGTGCTTCCCGATGTCAGCCCCTCGATCATCAAGGAAGGAAAACCGTCCGGCGAGTGGGCGCGTTACAGCCGCCCCCTCCCACCCGAATACGCGGGAGGAATCGGTACGGACGGCATAGAGCATATAAAGAAATTCGTCGAGAAGGGCGGTACATTGATCTGTTTCAATGCTTCGTGCGCTTTCGCGATCGAGGCGTTCGCTCTTCCCGTGCGGAACGTGCTCGAGAAGGTGAGCAAAGAGGACTTCTACTGTCCGGGCACGATCCTGAAGGTTTCATTCAAACGGGGCCACCCCGTAACGTACGGTATGCCGCGTGAGGGATACATCCAGTTCAACGGGGGGCCGGCGTTTCAAACCTCGCTCCCATACGGCAAATTCGGCAGGACGGTGCTGGCGAGTTACACCGAGAAGGACCCGAAGGGGAGCGGTCTCCTCATCGGCGGAGAGAAACTCTACCGGAACAGCGCCCTCGTGGAGATGACGTACGGCGCGGGAAGGATCGTTCTGTTCGGATTCAGCCCGCAGCACCGATGCCAGACGCACGGCACGTACCGGCTCGTATTCAACAGCCTGATCGAAAGCAGCGCCGAGCGGGGTGCCGACTGATCCTGATATACCGGTCACTGCTCCGGCGGCACCTCCAGCACCTTCACCGTGCACCGTGAGATCCATGCGTCCGCGGAACGGGGCGCGAACTCGGCCAGCGTACCGCGAACGAGGACTCCGTTCCCGGCGATGCCGGTGAGCCGGGCATCATCCAGCATCATGGCGCTCATCCTCACGGGGATATAGGCAGCATCCCGCAGAAGATCGACGCCGCTCACATCACCGGCCGCATCATCGCGAGCCACGATTGCGAGGTCGAATCGCAGCAGCAGCCCACCGTCGAGGTGGAGCATGAGGTCCAATCCACACCCATGAAACGCCGTCACGGGTGCCGGAAGGGGCAGGCGCGCCCGTTCGTGCAGTCCCTCATCACCCTCTATCGAGCAGACGGCCAGCGTATCGCCGGCGCCTCGCGACCCGCGGTAGAGGATCATCATGGCGCCGCTCTCCGGATCACACGCCGCGATTTCGAGATCTCCGCATTTCCGAAGGTCATGCCGTTCGATCTCCCCGAGGAGGGTCTCACCGGCAGCGCCGTACACACATACCCCCCGCATACCGTCGAGGACGACGAGCCGGTCGCCGCAGAGCGTCACTCCCTTGACGGCATGGCCCAACCGGACATACCGCTCCTCCTCGAGATCGGGCAATGAGAGGACCCGGCAGAATTCGTCATCCGTCACAACGAGGACCGTATCACCGGAGAGGTAGAGACGTTTCGTCTTGCGAGGGAGCAGCACGTTCCTCCCGGGACGGGGCGAATGGTCCGCTGTATCGAACAGGTAGATCCGTGATTTTCCCGTGAAATTGAGTGCGCACACGACCTGCGATCCGCGCATGGCGGCATCAGCGATCCGTGCGTGCGTACCGGAAAGCGGCGTGACCACATGAAATGATTCGTCGAATGAGTCGGTGAGTTCATCGACCCGGCCGAACCCGAACAGCACGCCTCCGGTTCCATCGCGCGGCTCATGCAGCGCCAGCACGAAACCTTCATCCGTACCCGGACCGCTCCCCTTCCGCGTCACTGCACCGGCGTGGTGCGGCGCGGCCGGGAACCGGCGTCGGGGAAAAAATGCATCGTAGACCGGCAGTGAATCGGTGAACGAAGGCGCCCGGTACGATTCGAGAACAAGCTCGTACCGGTTGTGCAGCGTGATCGGTGTTCCAACGGCACGTTCCCCGGCGTCCTCACCGCGCGTAACCGGCGCGGCAGTGGGCGAGGCGCCATCACCGCCGGCCACCTCACCGCGCTCAGGCGATGCATCAGAAGAGGCGGCGGCCTCGCCGCCGCTGCTGTCCGCCGCCACCGGGTACGGATTCACCTCATCGGCGAGGATAAGGTAGATATACCCCCGGGCCGTCTCGCCCGGTTCCAGTGTACGGGGCACGAGTAAACCCGACGGGAGCGATTCGTAGAACGAGTGTTTGAAGAGGGGGCGGTAATACCATCCGACCTTGAATTCGCGGTAGAGGAAATAGCCTCCCAGAGGTGGCAGGAAGGTGCCTGCCACGATCTTCTTCGAGTGCGACCTGCTGTAGGAGATGTGTTTGTCCGTGCCGGCCATACGCTGCAGCACGGCGATCGGGTGGAGCGGAAGCACCTCCTCACCATCGACGAGCAGTGAGAATCCCTTGAACGACTCATCCCGGACGATATCGCTCCAACAGTATACGGTGAGGGGAACCACATCGTTGTTTCTGAGCGAGACCTGCACCGGCACGACACCGCTGTCGGGCATGTGCCACTTGAACAAGCGCTCTATCTCCTCGCCCGAGGGGAGAAACCGCGCACGCGCTTCGATGCCTGCACCGGCGGCCTGTACAGTACCCTCCAGTTCGGGCCAGGGTATCGGTCCCTTCCGCCTGCACGCGCCGGTGGCGACGAGCAGCGCGATCAACACGATCAGCGCCGGCGCGTGGAGCCGCGCGTAACGACGGCACGGAGGCGTCGGGGCGATCGACCGGTGCACCGGTGTGCCGTTGGATTGAATCCGCATTGCGTACCCCCGTTCACGGTTTCGATAAAAAATTGTGCGGGCCCGTCCGCTCACGGACCATAACGGCCCACCGAAGCGGCGACCGCCCTCACACCACTCACAGACCATGACGGCCCACTGAAGCGGCGACCGCCCTCACGCCACTCACAGACCATGACGGCCCACTGAAGCGGCGACCGCCCTCACGCCACTCAC
>CBFCXB010000335.1:0-3830 GCA_965601905.1 uncultured bacterium
CAGGGCGGTGGGTGAGGATACCGTCCGCGCCTGGATCGAGCGGGCTCTCTTCAGCCCGCAGAGCGCGCTGCGGGATGGGCTCATCGACGGCGTACACTACTGGGACCAGATCGCGGCGGTGTTCCACGACGATTCGATCGACCTCGTCCGGTCACGCGAGTACCTGCGCCCCGCCGGGTCCTTCTCGCCGGGGGCGCCACGCGTGGCCGTCATACACGCGCAGGGCAGGATCATGATGGGGGAGAGCGGAATCGAACCTATGGAAGGGCTCACGATGGGATCGGAGACGATCATCCGCGAGCTGCGCAGGGCGCGTACCAGCAGCAGAATTAAGGCTGTCATCCTCAGGGTCGACTCACCGGGCGGTGATGCGCTCGCCGGTGAGATGATATCGCGCGAGGTTGAGATCACGTCCCGCACCAAGCCGGTGGTCGTGTCGATGTCGGATGTCGCCGCATCCGGCGGGTACGAGATATCCTACCGGGCCGACCGCATCGTGGCGCTTCCGGGGAGCGTGACGGGATCGATCGGCTCGTTGCTCGGGAAAATGAACATGCGTGGATTCTACAATCGAATCGGTGTGACCAAGGACGAGATCGGTGTGGGGGAGAAGGCCCTGATATATTCCGACTATCGAGATTTCAGTGCCGAGGAGTGGGATGTCATCAGGGAAGAGCACTGGGCCTTTTACCGCAACTGGATCGCCGATATCGCCCGCTACCGCGATATGACGGTGGAAGCGGTCGACTCGCTCGGCAGGGGGCGCGTCTGGACCGGTGGAGAGGCGATCGAGCGGGGTCTGATAGACGGGTTGGGTGGGCTCGACCGGGCGCTCGCGGTCGCGTGCGAGCTCGCCGGTATTGCGGATCCATCGCGTGTCGTCCTGGTTCATTTCCCCGAGCGTTTGAGCCTGTTACAGGCTTTGCTTTCGGATGATTTCTTCGACAGTGTGATAGGCTACACGCTGCACGCCGCGCTCCGGCGTGTCGCGGGCGGAGGTGAACCGCTCTTTCTCCATCGCGAATTGCCGGGAGGGGCGGGTATCCGCTGATCGGATCAGAATCGATACCGGAGATCGATGATGAGGTACTCCATACTGTCGGGGGTGAGGTCCGAACCCGAGTAGAGGTCGAAGAAGAGCCGGTTTCCATAATTCAATGAGAAACCGAAGGTCGATCCGTGGCTCGTTGATACGTTTTCCTCGCAGTTCTCCGCATTCGTCATCTCAGAGGGGGATCCGAGCATGCGCCGCTTCCCGCCGCTCGACCGAAACGCCGCGGAGGCGGACTGCATGTCCTCCGAGAAGATTTGAGGGATCGCATATTTCTCGGTCCGCCGGTTCCACGTGACGCGGGTGGTAAATCCGCCGAATATGCGCACGTACCGCGCGGGCTTGAACTCGACGGCCACGGGGAGGACCAGTTGCGCGGAGAGCCGTTCCATTTCGAAACGGATCGGATTCAATGACGTGTATTCATCCTCAACGTTGTCATGCACCGTTTTTATAGTCAAGAGCGCGTTTGGCTTCTCGTCGTTCAGTAAACTGGTGACCGAACCGCCGATCCCCGCCGTAACGTCGATCCGCCGCTCGATGCGTACCGTTTTACCGGTCTTGGCGAAGAGCGTGAAGCCTGTGAGATCGCCCTCACCGGTCAGATTCTGGTGTGCGTTGAAATCGGCGACTTTATCGCGCCACGCGTAATCGCGCTGGTCCTCGAGCCAGTCGCCATCATACGCTGCGGTGCTGTATCCACCGCCGGCGAATAACCTGAATCCGTTTCCGAACGTATGCTTGATCCACAGGTCGAGGGACCACATATCGCCGTTCTTGTCGTCGATAAAGTCGTACCGGCCATATTCGTGCGTCGTGCGCGTTCCGAATGCGTCGTAGTAGTTTTCGATGGCGAGTCTAAAATCCTCCTGGCGTATGTACACATCGCTCCGCGACACCTTGAGTGTCACCTCGCTGGATGTTTGCGTATCCGCGTTCAGCAACAGTCCCATCTGGAGATAGGGGGAGGTCCAGCGCTGTGTCTTTTCATTGTAACTGTACTGCCTGTTGAAATTCGAGAGATATGTTTCAAGGGATTGATCCGAGAACCGGTACCGCTCTGTATATTCGCTGCTCTGATTCGTATAGCGATTGTAGTAATTGAACGCACCGACGCGCAGTCCGAAAATGTGATCGTCACCGATGTACCGCGAGCAGGAAGCGGCGCCGTGGAAGTAGCTGCGGTCAGTGTTGTTGCGCCATGTCCGGGCCATGTTCCTGTAATCGGAAATAGAATTGTATTTGTCCAGGTACGATTTGGTGTCGTCGTTGGTGTATGCGTACCATTCCGAAATCAAGGCGAACTTCCATCCCCACGCTTTGATGCCATATGCGAGGAGCTCGTTCGTTCTGTATTCGCCTGTTTCCAGCGTGAAGAACCTGAAATCCCGATTGAGATTAAAAAACGGGAATTCGTACTGTGGAGAATTCCGATACCCGTAATTGATCGTAAACGCTTCGGACAGCGAGGCGTAGGCCGGATTGAATACCAGATCGGTGTAATAATCGGGAATGATGCCGGAAACGGCCGATCCTCCCAGCGCGTAGATTCGCGCCGAGTAGTGTGTTTGTCCGCCTGCCCCCGTGACGCAGCAGGACATGATTATGAATGATAACGCGATACCTTGAAAGAGCTTGTGCCGGGATGCGTGCATTGCAATCTCCATTCGACTAGCCTCGATGAATGTTTTACTATATGCTCTTCGACCGATCGATAGCAATACGAAAATTAAAAATCCGCAGCATCGCTGGGCTAAAATCTAATCACTTGAAATTGTATTAGATATATGATAAAATATTCTTTCGATGAGGAATGGACATATATCGTGGATGGGGTGAATTATCAAAATGTCATTGCACAAAGTATGTGAGAGGGTGAGCTATACCCTCCGAGGTAAGGAAGGAGGTGGTCTGTAGATTCACTGGATTGCCCTTGAGCACCCTGAAATAGGGGTGAAACAGCCAACCAAATGCAAGGAGAATACAGAATGAAGAGTAATAAATTGTTGTTCCTTTTCCTCGTCGTCGTAGTGGCGTTGTCCCTTTCAACGGCTACTTTATTCGCCCAGGTGCCGCAGAAGGCACCGAAGAGGATCTACACACCGCAGGAGCATTTCGGATACATTCCGCCTCCGCACGACGTGAGTCACATCCAGCCCGCTCCGCTCCTTCAGGGGGCCCTCCAGCCCGCCACGTGGGACTGGCGGATGGCCGGCGTATCCTCCGTGAAAAACCAGAACCCGTACGGAACCTGCTGGTGCTTCGCCGCATGCGGTGATCTCGAGTCGAAGATCAAGCTCTTGGAAATGGTTGAGTACGATTACTCCGAGCTCAACATCCAGGCCTGCAATCCGACAAACACCAACTGCAACGCCGGCGGGAACGCCTACCAGTCGACCAACTATCTCGCGCTCCTCGGCTCGGTCGATGAGACCTGCGATCCATACCCCGGCGGGTGCCCGACCCCGACCTGCATCAATCCATCGTGTTCGTTCCAGAAGCAGGTCACCGAGTGGATACTCATACCGAATGATGTGACGGCGATCAAGAACGCCGTCATGACGTACGGTCCCGTCTATACATCGTTCTACGCAGGCTTCCCCGGATTCAGCACCTACGACGGCAGCTACTGCCTTACCTACACCGGCTTGGAGGATCCGAACCATGCCGTTATAATCGTCGGCTGGGACGATTCGATGTGCGGCGGGAACGGTGCATGGATCGTGAAGAACTCGTGGGGTGCAGCCTGGGGCGCGGCCGGATTCTTCTACATCCAGTA
>CBFCXB010000336.1:0-3828 GCA_965601905.1 uncultured bacterium
AGCTCGAGGCGTACTACGAGTTCAAACGCGAGAAACAGGTAGTCGATCTCGTTCCCGAGACGAAGCTGCATACATTCGGTGTGCGTGTGTCGGGTTCGCCGTACGAGCGTTTCGGTATCGCGGGGGAATTGGCGGCACAGAAGGGGGAACGGGGAGAGAACGACCGGCAGGGCCTCGGTGGATACTTCCGCGCCACCTACGCCGTGCCGGCGCCGCTCGAGCCGAAGTTCACGGCGGGCGTTATCTATCTCTCGGGGGACGATCCGAAGACGGCCGATTACGAGGGGTGGGATCCGCTCTACAGCCGGTGGCCGAAGTGGAGCGAGTTTTACATCTATACACTGATCAGGGAAACGGGAGTCGCCTACTGGACAAACATGATCGCGCCATATCTGAGCCTCCAGCTGAAGCCGCACGAGCGGCTCGAGTTCATTGCAAGGGGGTATGTGCTATCCACGCCGGAGGAGGCGCCGCAGGAATGGGACGCCGGCCTCGAGACATGGACGCCTCTTCCGATGTTCGGTGAAGGCACAAAGCGCGGAACGCTCTTCACCGCCCGGTTGAAATGGTCGTTCACGAAGTACCTCACGGGACATTTGCTCTGGGAAGGATTCGATCCGGGCTCGTATTACGGCGACGGCGCCGATATGGCGCATTTTCTCCGCTGGGAGATATTGTTCAAGTATTGATCATCCGCCGGTGCGGACGCTTCTCGCCGCGCAGAGCGAAATTCGGCTGCAGCGGCCAGCTGCGAGCTGCCGCTCGGCCGCAATTCGGAAAGGACGGTTATGGGTCCATTCAACATGACATGGGGGACGTTCATGGCGTTCATCGTCACGGCGGCGAGCATTGTCGTCGCCGTCGTCTGGGCCGTGAACGATACGAGACGGGACCGGAAGAGCACGTAACAATTCACAGAAGGGGGCGCCGTGAGTCTGCTGGGAGCCTGCATACTCGTTCTGTTCATCTATATCGGGGTCCTCATGGGGATCGGTATCTGGGGAGCCCGCCGGTCGAGAACCGCGGAGGATTTCATACTGGGAGGGCGAACGATCGGACCGTGGGTGACGGCCCTCTCCTTCATCGCGGTCTACTTCAGCTCGGTGCTGATCATCGGCGGCGGCGGATTCGGGTACAAGTTCGGCATGGCGACGATCTGGATCGGGGCGATCAACGTGCTCGTTGGATGCACGCTCTGCTGGATCGTCATGGGGCGGCGGGTGCGGGTATTCAGCGAGCGGATGGGGGTCAGCACGATCTCGGGATTCTTCGCCAAGCGGTACGATTCGCCGGCGGCGGGGATCTTCTCGGCGGCGATCGTTTTTATCTTTCTCATTATATATAATGTCAGCGTCGTGAAGGGAATGGCGAATGCATTCCAAATCCTGATGGACCTGCCGTACTGGGGCGGCGTGCTGATATCGGGGCTCGTGATCATCTTCTACGTCGTGATGGGTGGGTACACGGCCGTCGTGTGGACGGGATTTCTCCAGGCGTGGGTGATGATCTTCGCCCTGCTGCTTCTCACCTTCCGCACGCTGCACGCGGTCGGCGGCCTCAGTGTGGGCCTCGAGAAACTCGCCGCGATCGATACGGGGTACGTCGCGACGCCGGGAGTGTGGGGGTGGGCGGGGCTCGTGAGCTTCTGCCTCGTCGTGAGCCTCGGCGTGTGGGGGATGCCGCAGCTCCTCATCCGTTTCTACTCGATCAAGGACACGAAAACCTTCCGCGTCGGCACCGTGATCGTCACGGTCGGCGCGGCGATCGCGATCATTCCGTACCTGAACGGCGCGCTCTCGCGGATCCTCTTCCCGAGCCTCGAGAGCCCGGATCTCGCAATACCGATGCTCTCCAAGACCGTCCTCTCGCCGTGGGGCGCGGCGCTGCTCCTGGCCGGGGTCGTCGCGGCGGGCATGTCGACCTTCGCGGGGGTTCTCATTATCATATCGAGTTCACTCGTCCGGGATATCTACAAAAATGGTCTCGGCAAGAATCTCACCAGCGAGCAGGAGGTCTTCGCGAACAGGCTGGTGAGCGCCATCGTCGGTCTCATCGCGCTGGCCATCGCGCTCAAACCGCCGGCCTTGATCCTCGTCCTGACCGGCTTTGCGTGGGCCGTGATCGCCTCGACGAATCTCTGGCCGCTGCTGTTCGGAATTTACTGGCGGCGCGCGAGCAGGCTCGCCGCGCTCGTTTCGATGATCGCCGGCGCCGCGACCGCCCTCGTCTGGACGTGGCTCGGCAACCCGCTTGGCATCCATGGCTTCATCGCGGGCATCGTGGTCTCGCTCGTTGTGATCGTTCTCTTCAGCCTCAAGAAATGGCAGCCGCCGGCGGGACACCTGGAGAAGATCTTCGGGGAGGAATAAGTTTAATAATAACCTTAATCCGTCAAAATATCTTTGTCCATAACCTGGCCGGGCGCCGGGACGGGGGCGCTCCGGCTCAGACAGTTCGAAGCGCACCGGCATGGAAACGGTGCGTTTTGATAGATCACGTACGGTTGCGGGACGGTGCGCTGCGGAACTCGCCGTCGACCGCCGTCCCTACGCGCCCGGCCAAACATTTACACCCAAAAGAATGACGGATTAAGGTTAAATTAAAGGGGGTGCGTGAATGAAGACAATATTTTTTCTTACGTTAATCGTATGCTCTGCCGCACTATGTGTTTTTGGATGCGCTGAAAAGAGCGGCAAAGAAGGAGAGACGGTGATTCGACATTACCCTCTCGATTCCGTGGAGGAAATTATCACCCGTTCCAGTGTTGCACTCGATACGGAGATAACGAGTGACGGCAACGGCTCGATACGGATCACTGCCGACGGGCCGGCCATGGTGCGGCTCTTCGAGATGGGGGATATCGACATCGAGAACGCTCGGCTCATCTACCGGGCGAAGCTGCGCACGGAAAACGTGGAAGGCAGGGTTTACCTTGAGATGTACTGCCGCCTTCCGGGTATGGGCGAGTCATTCTCCCGCGGCCTCGAATCCCCCCTCAGCGGCACCAACGAATGGGTCACCGAGGAGATCCCGTTCTACCTGAAGAAGGGACAGAATCCCGACAACGTGAAACTCAATGTCGTGATCGACGGCAGCGGCACCGTCTGGATAGACGACATTCACGTGTTGCGTGCCCCGCTGCAGTGATCGAACGGGCGGCATGGGATGCGGGGGCTCAATAGGCGCAGGCGCTGCATGGCTGCGCTGCCGTGTTGCACGTGTGGTTCGAGTCCAGCCTGGGGAGCCATTAAATATTATCCGAGTTTTGTATGGCGCTATGCATCTTGCGAATGCATGGTTTTATATTTAAAACGTGACCATTTCTCTCCCGCTTCTTTTTACAACAAACATTACATTTTCGTCGTTCCAAAAAACATCACTTAAATCATTATAGTTTTTTACAATGTTATTTTGAAATTCTTTTAGAGATTCTTCAAACTCTTTCTTGCCGTATAGATCGAAAGTTGAATAGTGATGATGTAGCGCGCTTTTTATAAGCACTTCCATGTCAGCTCTTCTTTTGTACATAAAATATTCAACAGAGCACAATTTTAAAGACCTTATCTTATGCAAAGCTATTTTAAACTCCTCGAGCTCACATAACCGGTTTTCTTTTTCGCAAAACTTTGGGAAATATCTTCCCCATATATTTTGTTTATTCTGGCTTCTGAGACGGGTGTAGACAAACAGATAACAGTTGTCTTTCAGGGTTCTTGCGCATTCGTTCAGAAAACCTATAAGATCAAAATGGTGCACAGCGTTGAAGGTAACAATAAAGTCCAATGAGTTTGATCTCAATTGTAGATTGTTGGCAGGGCAACATGCCGT
>CBFCXB010000337.1:0-3812 GCA_965601905.1 uncultured bacterium
ATATAATAACATAGTATATATGTAAAATTTATTACGCTGGTGCGGCTGTTTGCTCCAAGGGGATGTCAGGGCAATTAAAGAATATGAAAACAATCTATCTCTATATCATAGCTGTTCTTGCAACGACGGCAATCTTGATTGTACCGGTATCGGACGGGTACGCAGCGGAGGATACGGGAGACACCACGACGGTGTACGGCCTGAAAACATTGCTCGATATGACCGTGCGGCATAATCCCGAGATTCGTGCCGCCCGAGAGGCGGTTCATGCCGCCGGGCACCGTATATCAGTGGCACGGGGATACCCCGATCCGTCGCTTACCTTCACCTATTTCCCCGAGAGCATCGAAACGCGGCTCGGCCCCCAGCGCGGCATCCTGCATCTCATGCAGCAAATCCCGTTTCCCGGAAAGCTCTCGGCGAAGGGAAACGTATCCGCCGTTGAGGCGCACATCATGGAGGAGCGGCTGAAACTCACTACGCTCAGAATACGGCGAAGTGTCAAGGAAGCATATTATTCGCTCCTCGCCGTCGAACGCGCCGTCGCGATCCTCCATCAACAGGACGGACTGCTCGAGAAGTTCGAACAACTCGTCAGTATCCGCCTCGAGGCGGGACGAGCGCCCCAGCACGATCTTCTCAAGGTTCAGATGGAACGCTTGAGGTTACAGGATAAACAACTCTCCTACGAGGAGCGGCGCTCCGTCCTGACCACTTCGCTCAACGAACTCCTGAATAGAAATCCACACGATCCTATCGAACTCGAGCCGGCCGGGCAGATCACCGAAATCGGTCTGTCCCTCGAAGAGCTCCGGCGGCTCGCCCTCGATCAGCCCGAGCTCCGTTTGGGAAAACTTGCCATCGATCAGCGAATGCAATCGGTCGGCCTCGCGCGAAAAGGATACCTGCCCGATTTCACCATTGGTATGAGTTACTTTGTCATCGGGGAATCCCCGCTCGATATCCCGGACTCGGGTCGGGACGCGTGGAACGTCTCGGTAGGCGTGAGGATCCCGCTCTGGTTCGGCAAGGTGCGCGGGGACGTCGAGGCCGCGAAAAGTCTCACGCGCCATGCGGAGTACATACTCGAATCGACGCAGACGCGCATTCTCGCGACGATCGAATCGCTCTACCGGCAGTACCGCATCGCACGCAATATGGTGACGCTGTACCAGGACGATCTGATACCGCGGGCCCGCCGGGTCCTCGAATCGGCCGAGGCGGGATACAGCACGGGCGAGGTCGATTTCCTTTCCGTACTGGACAGCGAGGTCCTTCTGCTCGAGCTGCAGATATCGCACGCCGAGAAAACAGCCAAACTCGAACGAAAGATCGCGGAGATCGAGGAAATGGCCGGTTCGGATCTCGTTTCGATAGAATAATCATCCGGTGGGAGGTCAGAGATGATTTACATGCGTTTCCATACATGTCTCACGGCGGCAGTGCTCGTGGCTTTAATCATCATCGGTACCGGGTTTTCCGCCGATCTCGCCGCCCAGGAAGAAGGCAAAGAGATTAGTTACTGGACCTGCGGGATGCACCCCTCGGTCAAATCGGAGACCGCCGGCAAGTGCCCCATCTGCAACATGGATCTCGTGCCTGTGTACGAACAACCGAAAGAGATGGAACAGGCCGGAGGGGCGAAGGCGGTCGAACTCGTCATCAGCCCCGATGCAGCCCGTCTCGCCAGGATACGGACGGTCGAGGTGACGCGGCGTGAGCTGGCCAAAACGATTCGCGCGGCGGGGCGCATCTCCTACGATGAGACGAGACTCGCCGCCGTCTCGGCACGCTTCGGGGGACGCATCGAGAAACTGTACGCCGATTACACCGGCAAGGAGTTCGCGGCCGGAGAGCCTCTCGCATCGATCTACAGCCCCGAGCTCCTCTCGGCCGAGAAGGAGTTCATCCTCGCGCGCGGTTCCGCGCTGGAGCCCGCCGCGCGTGAAAAGCTCCGCCTGTGGGGGATCACCGAAGCGCAGATCGTAGAGCTCGCGCGGCGCGGCGAACCGTGGACGGCACTTACGATATACGCGCCGATCGGCGGCACCGTGATACACAAGAATATCGTGGAGGGCGCATACATCAAGGAAGGGGATCCACTGGTACACCTCGCGAACCTCGATCGCGTATGGGTCGTCGCCGATATTTTCGAACACGATCTGGGCGCCGTATCGACCGGCCGGCACGTGATCATTTCCTCCGAAACCCGTCCGGGCGAAACGTTCGACGGCACGGTCACGTTTATCGAACCGTTTCTCGATACGAAGACACGGAGCGCGAAGATAAGGATAGAGGCCGACAACACCGACCGCGCGCTCAAGCCGGGAATGTTCGTGCGCGTCGAGATTCACAGCCCGATCGTACCGGCCGATCACCGGGAAACGATGACCCCGGACGTATCGAAGAGCCGGCGCACGATCACGGACGCCGATCACGACGCACGGGATGCAACCGGACACGAAGGTCATGCGGAACAAGATCACGACATGATCTCGAGCGAGGCGCCCGAGCCCGGCGGCATTCTCGCCGTTCCCCGCTCGGCCGTCATCAACACCGGCACACGAACGGTCGCGTTCGTCGAGATCGGGCCGGGACGCTATGAACTGCGCCGGGTGAGGATCGGGCCGGTGGCCGAGGGGTACTACGTGATACTCGACGGGCTCGCCGAAGGCGAGCGCGTCGTGGAACGAGGGAGCTTTCTTCTCGACAGCCAGACACAGCTGACCGGTGAGGCCGAAGAGGTGTACGGCGGTGCGATCGGGAAGGAAAGCGGCAAGGATAATTCGAATATCCGCCACCGGCATTGAATATGAGGCCCACGCATGATTAATTATATAATCCAATGGTGCCTGGGGAACCGGTTTCTCGTGATCTCCATCGTCGTGCTCGCCGCCGGCGCCGGCATCTGGGCGCTTCTCAATACACCGGTCGATGCGATTCCCGATATCGGTGAGATGCAGGTGCTCGTGATCGCCGATTGGCCGGGGCGAAGCCCGCGCGATATCGAGGACCAGGTCACCTACCCCCTCACGACGAATCTGATGGGGATTCCGCGCGTGAAGACGATACGCGGCAATTCCGCATTCGGATTCTCGCTCGTCAATATCATCTTCGAGGAGGGGACCGACTTCTACTGGGCGCGCACGCGGGTGCTGGAACGGATCAATCTCGCCCAGGACGAGATGCCGCCCGGCGTGACGCCTGTCCTCGGACCCGACGCCACGGCCCTCGGCCAGATATTCTGGTACACGATCGAGAATGTGTATCACTGCCCCGACCATCCGAATATCACATCGACCGAGCCGGATACATGCCCCGAGGACGGAAACCGGCTCGTCCTCGCCGAAACGGACATCGGGACGCTCCGCAGCCTTCAGGACTGGTACGTACGCTACCAGCTCACCGCCGTCCGCGGCGTCAGCGAGGTCGCCTCCATCGGCGGCTACGTCAAGCAGTACGAGGTGCAGGTCGATCCGGAGAAGCTATTCGCCTACCGGATTCCGATTCTAAAGATCATCAACGCGATCAGGCGGAGCAATATCGATGTCGGCGCGAAGGTCTTCGAAGAGGGCGGCATGGAGTTCATTATCCGCGGGATCGGATTTGTCAAGGGGATCGAGGACCTCGAGCACATCGTTCTCGACGCCGTCGACGGTGTACCGGTCACCATAGGGGATGTCGCCACCGTCACGCTCGGACCCGATTTCAGGCGCAACGCCCTCGACAAGGAGGGCGCCGAGGCGGTCGGCGGGGTCATCGTAATGCGCTACGGCGAGAACCCCCTCGATGTTATCGCGCGGACCAAGGAA
>CBFCXB010000338.1:0-3792 GCA_965601905.1 uncultured bacterium
CCGTCTCCCCCGTGATTAATACCGGCAATCCGCTCGATGCGAGTCTTTCGGCTTTATTGAGTGCCTCGTGCGATCTCGGTGATTTGGCTATGATACCGTTCCGGTACAGCCACGATCCATCGAAATCGATGCTGATTAGTCTTGATTTTCCTTTTCGGCGGATCTGCGTTTCTCTTTTTATCCTACGGACCTCGCATTCCTTGGCTTTGGTCTCGAGGCCGATGGATTTGAAGATATACATCGCCTCCAGTTCGAACGTGTCGGCATCATGGAGTAGTTCGTCTCTTTGTCTGCCGTCGACATCTTCCGAACAGGCCCACTCGCTGTAGACGTCCGCGGCGCTTATGTATGCGCGCGCCAGGTTGTATTGATCATTCGTTATAAGTATAGATTGTTCAAAGTGCGACTTGGCCGAATTGAAATTCTTCTTGTACGCGTGCAGGAGTCCGCATAAACGATGTATGGCGCCGATCTCGTGGCGGTCGTTCGAATTCTGGGCTATCTCGAGGGCTTTGGACAGATAGTGCTCGGCCTTTTCGATATCTTGCCGCACCATGAAGAGATCACCGAGATGCCGGTAGACCTCGACGGCGATATCCCCCGATGGGGCGATATCGCCGGCGATCTTCTCGGCTGTTTCAAGGTATTCTTGCGATGTGTCATAGTCGCCCCGGCGAAGATATATTTCTCCCAGAAACTGGGCTGATAATGCCGCACCTCTCATGTAATCTATCTTCATCGATTCATCGTAACTTCTCCGCAGAAGATGTATGGCTTCGCTATACCGTTCCTGGTAGATAGCCAGATGGGCGAACTGGATATCCGATTCGAGTATATGGATGCTGTTTTCGCATTTTTCGAAATGAGCCCTCGCCAGGCGAAGGTGTTTCAATGAAGCATCGTACCGTCCGATGCGGTAATAGAGGATTCCCAGATTGCCGTAAGCGCATCCAATCATATTGTTCCTGGCGATGATTTTGAAGTGCTCAAGGCTCTTCTTGTAGAACGATTCGGCGATATCGTAAAAGGAGCGTTGAAATGCCGTGTATCCGAGTCTATGAAAAATGCCACCAATCATTTCATGGTGTGAAGTGGAAAGATAATACTGTAAGCACTTCTGAAGGAAATGATTGGCATTAGTGTAGTCACCTTTATAGAAATACGCTATGCCGAGATAGTAATTGAGCCTTTGATGATCTTCCTCTGACCGGTTCTTGGAGAGAGCCGAGTTTATGAATGCGAGAGCCGTGTCGATCGATCCGGTTAAGCACAGGCTATGGAACTTTGTCTTGATATATTTCATGTTCGATATAATAGTATCATCAAGCCGTTCGATCTCAGAAAGACAGGCAGATGAATCGCCGTACAACTGGTTGAATTGATAAATTTCCGCTCCGAGCAGGAGAAGCTCCGTGCGGTTCTTTTTATCGATCTGCGCGCGCAGATACGCCGGTGCTCCTTGTTCGTATAGACGGAGCGCTGTTCTGAATTTCTCCCCATCGACCAGGCGAGACAGCTCATCCAGAAATGTTCTCACTCGTTTCATGTAACTATGATAGTGGCGAACCGCTACAAAATCGGGCTTGATTCTCCCGCAATCGTTACCCTCATTACGATTCCGGCCGCCCTAGCACCCGCCCGTCCGGCGTCCTGGATTCCCTGAAGCTTTTCACGATCCCGTAGATGCCGAGGATGATGAAAAACAGAGAGATATATCGGGGCGTCGTACCGGTTATCGCGTCGACACCGATTATGACAGTGCACACCAGGTATATAATCGGCATGACCTTCCAGCGATTCAACTTTTTTGCGAAGAGACTCAGGACGAAAAACAGGGCGATCAGTCCGATCGCAATAAAACTACCCATCGTCTGTACCTCCAGATACATTCTGCCGGCATGGCACGGTGCGGCATATCGATACACGGGCGTTTCCGTGAACGACTGGATACCGGTATTGTATGATGTTCCCCCCGATCACTATACATAATCCATCGCAAATAGTAATCCAATATTTCAATAAAATTCGCTATTCGAGGACATTATCCTGATATCTTGCGATCTGATGTGGAATTACATTGTAAATAGACAGGCCGTTCTCCACATCTGAACCAAAAGTACTTTGGATTGTGCCCGCATAAAAAGTGTTTCAACTGTCCAAAGTGTCCGATGCTTGAGGTACAGATCATTAAATAAGTTATGTGAAATGTGTCTGATTGAAGTGTTTCACCGAAACACTTCAATTGATGGGCGGATGGTATGTGCGTCGCCTTCGCCCCGGCGGGCCACCGGCGCACCGCACATTCTTCAGAAATTCATCTTGCTCTATTACAATCGGTTGTAAGGCCGGCATCTTGTGGGCAGGTAATTTTGATCGCAGACTTCCACTTCGCCGATCGTATTGGTATCAATCTTGTAATAATACATCAACAGCAGCGGTGAATGTGGACACCCCCCATCGTAAATCATGCAGGCACCTGGTTGGCCGCCGTTGCAGGCCCCCGCCCCGGGGCGGGAGCCCCGGGGGGGGGGGTATCTGCAAAGCGCCGGGGTGAGGGGGCAGTGCAGCGTGTATTTTCAGAAGCGGCATCAAGGGATGAATGGGATATTCGAATGCGGTGATTGTTTGGATCCGCAGCCGGGGATGATCGACAGTATCACGGTCGAGAGGAGGTGAATCGTCCGTATGCCATTGAACAAATGAGTACATGCCGACACGACGAATCGTGTCGCTGCGCTGTCGAATGAGTGTTGTTTTCATTGAGGGGGAAGAATGATGAAATCGCTTGCTGTCGTTTTCGTTATTGGACTTGTGATGGCCATCGTGGGGAGCTGCGGCGATAGTGAACAGGCGCTCGGTCTCGATGAAGACCGGCAATTGCAGGTTCACTCGACGCCGGCTGTCGGCGCGGAAGGTTTGGTTGGTCCGCAGGAGGGCGTCATCTTCATCGCCATACCCGAGGCGAACTATGTGAGGGGGATATACGATCCCTTGACCTGCGATCTCGTGCTCTCGATGCTGCCCGAAGCGGCACGTGGACAGCTCGGCGCCAAGGGTGTAATCTCCGTCTATGATGCGGAGACGGCCGTTGCGATCACGGTCGTCGCCGGAATGCGGGATTCCGACGTATCAGGCGGCATGTGGATAGCCACGACAGTTTCATGGAGTTGCTTGAAGTGCTGCATGGGTGACGCGCCGTGCTGCAGCCCGTGCCCGGCGTGCTGCGGGGACAAAGACCCGAAGGACTTGTATTGGGAGGTGCCATGACTGTTGGCAAGCGCGCAGTTGTGTCTCGGCCACAACAGCAGCGAAAAAACGGGGAGGTGCCGGATGCGATCGGTAATGTATGTATTGGTATTCATCTGTTTCCTTGTTTCAATGGCCATGAGCGGGCCATTCGCCGGAACGGGTTGGGCCCAGTGCACGGACCCTATCCGAAGCCCGACTTATGGCAAGCCTGCTTCGAAGTTCGTTTCAGGGTGTGAGATTTATTTCTTCGGTGAGTACCTCGAGCCGGTGGAGGGGCCGGATGAAGCGATGGGATTCCTGATAGAGAAGACGGATTCGGCGGTGACGCTCAACGGGCGGCACTTCTTCTCGCCGTACGATCCGCCGAGGACACCCGTCAGACCTTCGAGCAAAAACGCTAAGCGGCATACCGCAGTTTTTGAAGAAGTCTTGGTTGAGGTACGACGCCTGGCTGTCGCTCACCCTTCGCTCGAGAAAGCGTACTTCATCGACGGCGTCCTGTATACGGACGAGCCAAAGCCGTACATGACGGCGAGCGGAGAT
>CBFCXB010000339.1:0-3777 GCA_965601905.1 uncultured bacterium
GGTCTGTCGGGCCTGCGTGGGCGCCGGCCGATTCGGGGCCCGTGAATACCGTCGGGCACATTTCCCGTTCCCACGATGTCTCTACTCCTTCCCTCTCCACCTCGCCGAGGAGGAACAGGGCAACTTCACGTTCCGTCATGCCCGGTTTCATTATCTTCGATACCCGCGCGAAGAGCTCCTCGGTGAGTACCACGTTTTTCTTGATACGGCGGATCTCCTCGGGGCTCTTCCGTCCGCGGAGTTTGGATATCAGGTTCTCCGAGCTTTTGAGACGATCCGCGTAAGGTGTTCCATCGAGGTATTTATTGAGGATCACGTACATCCCGTGGCTCAGCCCGTCGGCTAATACATCGTTCTCCGAGAAATTGACTGCTATCGTGCCCGGCGAGAATGCATCGATCCGCTTAAGGAGCACCTCGCGTATCGACTGTTTGTATCCGATCACCTCGTACCCGCCCGTTTCCCGTATGCGCGTTTCATCGAGATTGCCGACTATCGCCACGGCACCTCCCTCGGCGGGTATCAGGAAGGCCGATTGCCATGTGCAGTTCGCGCCGAGTATCAGGTCGAGGGTAGGATCGTTATTCACCTCGCTTTCCCGTACAAAGGTGAGCCAGAGATCGATGTCCTCTTCCTTCATGATTCCAGCCGCCTGTGCGATTTTCTCTTTGATCATTCCCGAACCTTCCTTTCCGCTGCATGGACGTTGCATTATTTCACGATTTCGATCACGATGCCCGCCGCATTTTCATGCCGGACGGAAAACCGCTCCGGGAGGGCTGCGAATCGCCCCCGCAGGTCCGTATCGGACTCCAGTTCCCCGCTCCACAACACAACATAGCACGCATGCGGCATCTTCCGCAGATACTCGATCGATTCCTCTGATATCGGTTCCTCCGAGAACAGGTTTCTATGGATTCCAACGTACCGTTTCACATTTTCCCCGCAAGCAGAATGTAGAATATCCATCTTATGGTGCTCACTACGTTCATAGATCGAAGAATGGTATTGCATTGAGCACATGGTTTCAATACAATTCATTGTCTTGCAGATGCCGGTCGCGTACAGTAACACGTTGCTTCCGAAGGGCTGTATGGTGGTAGCTATATGCGATATTTGCTCACAAAGCGACAGCACGATACTCTGGCGTGTCGATGGGTATGACGTACTGTACTGTCCTCGGTGCGACTTAATTTATACGAATGTCGATGAGCGTGACATTGAGTGTATGTATGAGGAATCGTATTACAAATCGGTCTACCCGGACTACGAAGTCGATAGGAACATACATGCCGTCGACAGCAACACCATCCTCGATACGGTTGAAAAATATTCCAAGCCCGGCACCTTGTTCGAAATCGGAAGCGCTTTCGGATTCTTCCTGGAATGCGCTGCGAAAAAGGACTGGCGGGCCGTTGGGTATGAGACATCCCGGTATGCCTCATCCATTGCACGAGATAGATACGGTCTTGATGTGAAAAAGGAAGATTTCCTCAATGCCGATGTTGAGGGTGCCGTTGACGTCGTTTGTCTTTTGGATACTATCGAGCACTTGATCAATCCCTCTCTCTATAGAAAAGATATCCCGTGTTCTCGCCCGGCATGGGGGATTGATCCTTACCACGGGGGATATGTCGAGTTTGATGGGCAGACTGTTCGGAAAGAGATGGCGCATGGTCAAGCCGCCGCTTCACATATATTATTACTCCCGGAGATCGATAACGAATTTACTGCGTGCATATGGTTTTGAAATTGTATCGATCACGCATCCCGGGAAATATCCATACTTGAACAGCATTGCTGCATTTGTACTGGGAGTGTGCAAAAGCCTGGTTCCCCGAATTCCCGTCAGGATCAATTTCAGGGGTATAATGTTGGTGGTTGCCCAGATTACGTAAGCGCCGCTTGTATAGCCCCGTCCCCGCTAGGGAAGTGCATCGTCATGAGCTCGATTGATCGTCGAATTGTGAAAACGGCACATGTCGTAATTTTCGCCTCGATTGTTTTTTCCGTGCTCATGTTAATCTATTCGATTGTGAGCCGGAAGTACGCGGTGAATGTCCTCTACACCGTCATTCCGGCCGTTTTCACGGCGGTTTTTGTTTTCTCGTTGAGGTGGAGTGATTCGTATCGGGTAAATTTCGCATTGATGGCGTTCGTTCTGGGATTTGTTGTATACGCCGGTGAAATCATCGTAGGGTACATGGAACTGTACCGGAATTACAACTCGTTTATACGGAAAAAGTACGACAAACTCGATCTAATCGAGGGGATGCGTGCACGCGGAACGATGGTGTATCCGATCTTCAGTTCCACTGGACTACTGACCAGAAAACGAACACTAGCCGGATGCGTGCCGCTCGGTGGAATATCGCGTGCGACGACCGTTCTCGGCAATGAGAGCGGCACATGGATCATATACGAGAGTGACGAGCACGGGTTCAACAATCCGCTGGGCCTCTGGGATGCCGATTCCGCCGATGTCGTTTCGGTCGGCGACTCGTTCGTGCACGGTCTCGCGGTCGAACCGGGCATGGACATCTCGTCGCATATACGAAAAATGTATCCATTGACGCTCAATGTCGGTTATGCGGGAAACGGCCCGCTGAGGGACCTGGCGGCCCTCATCGAATATGGCGCGAGGGTGCGTCCACGATTCGTGTTGTGGTTCTATTACGAGAACGATTTTGTAGACCTGCGGTACACTGAACGGGGATCCATCTTCTACCGGTACTTTGAGCCTGGTTTCTCCCAGCGCTTGATGTGGAAGCAGGCCTTTATCGACAGCGCCCTGTCGCATATCGTGAATGAATCACTCGGGCTCGAGTTCGACCGCAGAAAGACGGGAAGCGGCATACGCACACATGTCATCCGTACCGTGCTGAAGGATCGTTCACTGTTCTCGATCGTCGCATTGAAGGCCTTGAGGAAAAGGGCGGGGATTCTGTTTCCGGAAGCCGATGACTTCACCGAGGAGCTTTCTCTGTTCAATGATATACTTGTCATGGCGAACGAATACGTTGAAGCATGGGGTGGAAAACTGCTATTCGTTTACCTCCCCGGGAAGCGCAACTACTTCAATCCGAATCGGATCAATCCCTTCAAGGATAATGTGCTCAATCTGGTTGAACGTTTGGGTATTCCCGTCATAGATATCCACCGTGTTTTCTCCGCCCAGAGCGATCCCCTGGCCCTGTTCCCGGAAGGGAAGGGCGGGCATTACAATGCGCGGGGATACAGGCTGGCGGCCGATACGATTCTCGAGTATATCCGGGCCCAGCCGGGCGGTTCCGGGTCGTCTTCCCCGGCCGGGCGTTTTTAATGTTTGAAATTTTAACGGGATTTGAATAATTCTTACACGGGGAGTTGCTGGCGCCCCGCAAGAACGGTAAGGATGGTAGTAACGGAGGAGCGTGCATAATGGCGATGTTCGAGATTGTCGGCGGTAAGCCGCTGTCGGGAGAGATGCATCTGAGCGGCGCGAAGAACGCAGCGCTGCCGATACTGCTCGGGTCGATGCTCAGCGGGGGGGTGGTGGAGCTCGAGAACGTGCCGACGCAGATGAAGGACATCAAGGTGGCGATCCGCGTAATGAGGCGGCTCGGGGCCGCGGTGAGCGTCAAGGGATCACACGTCACCGTGGATCCGTCCGGCTTGAGCACGACGGTCGTACCGACGCTTCTTGCTTCGAAGATCCGCTCATCCTTGATACTCCTCGGCATTTTGATCGCCCGCTTCGGCGAGGTGGATCTCCCGTTCCCCGGCGGGTGCGATATC
>CBFCXB010000340.1:0-3766 GCA_965601905.1 uncultured bacterium
TACCGACGAAGTAGATACGTCCGTCCTGCACTCCCTCCCGCTTCAGGTTTTCCTCCGCCTCGGGCGATGTGGTGAAACAGTACGTCGAAAGCATGTCGGTGACCATCCGGTTGATCTCCTCCGGCATGGTAAGATCGAAACTTCTCAGGCCCGCCTCGACATGCGCGACCGGTACGAGCAGCTTCGCACCCACGAGGGAGCAGGCGAGCGTCGAGTTCACATCACCAACGACGATGATACAATCGGGGCGGTCGCGCAAAACGACCTTCTCGAACTCGATCATGACTCCACCGGTCTGTTCGGCGTGCGTTCCCGAACCGACGCCGAGATAGATATCGGGCTCGGGCAGCTCCAGATTCTCGAAGAATATCCGCGACATGTTCTCGTCGTAGTGCTGCCCCGTGTGCAGCAGGAACGGCGCCACGGAGCCGCGCGCGCGGAATTCCCGTATCAGGGGAGCCGCCTTCATGAAGTTGGGGCGCGCGCCCACGACTACCACCGCTCTCACTATTGTCCCTTCCGTTTCAGGGCCTTATCTATGCGCTCGCGGTACAGTTTGGTGTAGTATCTCTTGAATGCGCCCTCCTTGATCCGCCGCCACCATTGCTCGTTGTGCAGGTACCAGTTGGCGGTCCGCCGCAGGCCGTCTTCGAAACCGAACCGCTCCTTCCACCCCAGGGCTTTCAGCTTCCGCGTATCGAGAGCGTACCGGCGATCGTGCCCCGGACGGTCCGACACGAATGTGAGAAGATCCTCATCCGCCCCGACAAAACGGATGATACTACGGGCGATATCGACGTTCGCCATTTCCTCGCCGGCGCCGATGTTGTATACCCCGCCGATTGTTCCCTTCCGGCCGACGAGTTCGATCGCCCGGCAGTTGTCCTCGACATAGATCCAGTCCCGAACGTTCTTGCCGTCACCGTACAGCGGCAGCGGCTTTCCCTCGATTGCGTTGGTGATAAAGAGGGGAATGAACTTCTCTGGGTGTTGGAAGGGACCGTAATTATTGGAGCTCCGCGTGATGACGACGGGCAGCCCATACGTCTTATGAAACGAACGGACCAGCAGGTCGGCGCCCGACTTGCTCGCCGAGTACGGGCTGTTCGGCTGCAGGGGATCGCCCTCGCGGAACTTCCCTTTGAGAATGCTCCCGTACACTTCGTCGGTCGAGATCTGCACAAAGCGCGGCACCTCGTGCTTCAGCGCCCGCTGGAGCAACGTGTACGTGCCCACGACATCGGTCCGCACGAAACTGCCCGCCTCGAGGATCGAGCGATCGACATGCGTCTCAGCAGCGAAGTTGTAGATGATATCGATCCGGGGAAGGAGTTCGTCGAGGAGCCGGGCGTTGCAGATGTCTCCCTTGACAAAGAGGACGTTCCGCCGGTCCAGCATCTCCGAAAGGTTCTCGACGTTCCCCGCATAAGTAAGCTTGTCGAGGATGGTGATATGAACCGAGCGTTTCCTCCGCAGAAGCATTCGCACGAAGTTCGAACCGATGAACCCGGCGCCGCCGGTGACCAGAATCCGTTGCATGCCGTCTCCTTTTTATCCGGTGGACCGCATCGAACGGTTCACCGTACGCCGAATGTATCACTTCCGTTTTCCGCACCACATCCGCCCCGCCGGCGCGTACCCACCCGCGAAACGCCGTGTCAGCGGCCGAACGAGTGGTACCTGAATCCCTTTTCCCGCATCATGGCAGGCTTGTAAATATTGCGGCAATCGATAAGGATCGGTTCGCGGAGCAACCGTTTGATCCTGTCCAGATCGAGCACCCTGAACTCGTTCCACTCGGTCATGATGACGAGTGCATCGGTCCCATCGACCGCCGCATACGAATCATCGAAGAAATTCGCGTCGAGATTAACCAGATTTTTCGCATTGTCCATCGCGATCGGGTCGTACGCATTGACCGTCACTCCCTCTTTTACCAGCAGCTCGATCAGGCGGAGCGACGGCGCCTCACGCAGGTCGTCCGTGTTCGGCTTGAATGAAAGGCCGAGAACCGCGATTCGTTTTCCCCGGAGCCTGGGCAACTCGGCACGCAGCTTGGAGAGAAGTGTTTCGATGCGCAGATCGTTCACCGTCCGGGCCGCATCAATGATTCGCAACGGCACCCTGTGCTCGGCCGCCGTGTGGAGAACCGCCGAAATATCCTTCGGCAGACACGATCCGCCGAATCCGACGCCGGCGTGGAGAAACTTCGAGCCGATCCGCTTGTCGAGCCCCATCGCCCTCGCCACGTCGCTGACATCAGCGCCGACCTTTTCGCAGAGATCGGCCATTTCGTTTATGAACGATATCTTCGTCGCGAGAAATGCGTTGCTCGCATACTTGATCAGCTCGGCGGTTCTGATCGTTGTGAAAACAACAGGTGTCTCGAGCAGATATAGCGGGCGGTAGATCTCGCGCATGATTTCACGGGCGCGATCGCTCTCGACGCCGATCACAACCCTGTTGGGACGCATGAAATCCTCTATTGCCGAGCCCTCCCGGAGAAACTCCGGATTCGAGACACGGTCGAACGGCACCTCCTTCACGAGGTTCTGCGTAATGATCTCGCCGACCCGCTCCGAGGTGCCGACCGGGACCGTGCTCTTCTGAACTAAGACTCGGTACCCGTCCATGTATCCCGCCACACTCCGGGCCACCTTGAAAATCGCGCTGAGATCGGCGGAACCGTCGTCGTGCATCGGTGTTCCCACGGCCGAGAATATCACGAGCGAATCGCGCACCGCCGCGGCAAGATCGGTCGTGAAAACGAGCCTCCCGGCACTGTGGTTTCGCCGGACGAGATCCTTAAGGCCCGGCTCGTAGATCGGCATGACGCCCCTGCGGATACTCTCGATTCGCTCCACATCGATATCCATGCAGATGACCCTGTTCCCGAAATCAGCGAGACAGGCGCCGCTGACGAGACCGACGTACCCCGTTCCAATCATGCAGACATTGGCCATGTTCAACACTCCCGTGTAACTTATATTCGGTCTATTTCGCTCGAACACCGGCGCACGGCATATACCCCCCGCTATCAGTGCGCGGTGTGCGTCCAAACCACCGCGTCACACATACTCACGATCATGGTGCATGCTCATGCCACCGCAGCGGCTATGCGACCCTCCCAGTACGAGAGGAGATCCTGCAGCATCCGTCCGACCGGAATACCCGCCTTCCATCCCGTATCCCGCCGGAGCCTGGCGTTATCACCGATCATCACCGGCACATCGACCGGCCGCAGCCGCTCGGGATCCTTCACAACATCGATCACCGCTCCGCCAATCCGTATCAACTCTTCGAGTGCGTCCCGCAGACAGAGGCCCGTTCCGGAACAGACGTTGTAGACAGTACCGCTCGTCCCGTGTTCGAGGAGCGCCCGATAGGCGCTCACCACGTCCCGCACATCGAGAAAGTCCCGAATGACATCGAGATTCCCCACCTTGACGACCGGTTCGGCGAACCCGGCGCCTACCGCCGCGCACTGCTTCGCGAACGAGGGGAACACGAACCGGTCTGTCTGACCCGGCCCCGTATGCCCGAAGCTCCGCGTGACGACAGCCTCGATGCCGTACGCGAGACCGTATTGCAGGGAGAGCATTCCCTGTGCGGCCTTACTGACCGCATAGGGACTGGCCGGTTCGACGGGGCTTTCCTCTGTAAGCGGCATCTCCTCACGCGTACGCCGTCCATACTCCTCGCTCGAGCAAACGGAGAGAAAACGTATTGACTTCTCCCCGTCCACGCACCCGCGCACCGCCTCGAG
>CBFCXB010000341.1:0-3747 GCA_965601905.1 uncultured bacterium
GAGGTTTTACGCCGGATATCGCCCTTGATCCTCTCAGCCGCTTCCCACGGACTGCCGAATAGCTTTTCCGTGCCGGTGAGATCGACGTACGCCTCGTCGACCGAGACCTGTTCGACGAGGGGCGAGAATGCGTGCATGCACGACATCACGACACCTGAGACCTCCCGGTAGCGTTTCATGCGCACCGGCCGGAATATGCCGTGGGGACAGAGCCGCCGGGCCTGGAAGAGCGGCATGGCCGAGTGAACACCGAACTCGCGCGCCTCGTAGCTCGCCGCCGAGACGACACCACGCCGCGAGCTTCCGCCGACGATCACCGGTTTTGCGCGGAGATCCGGATTGTCCAGCACCTCGACGGAGGCGAAGAACGCGTCCATGTCGATATGGGCGATCACCCGCTGCGTAGGATCCCAACGTTTCATGCGCACCTCCCCGATGTGCTTCATTATACTATATACGGGGGATATCGGCAAAACCGTTGATCGCTGGTCACTGATCGCTACTCGCCGTTGATCGCTGTTCACTATTGATCGCTGGTCCTGCGAACCGGCGCCCCGGCCGCAGGATCGAACACCCGCGGCAGCCATTCACAGACCGGCCCGAAAACGCACAACCGGCCCGTTATTTCCGGCCCGATTACACCGGGGGGAAGCGGGAGTGCGCCTCCCCACTTCCCCCCTTGCCGTAACCAGGTCCCGGTTCCTCACTTGAGGAGAACCATCTTCATGGCGCGTACCTCCCTGCCGGCGCGAAGACGGTAGAAGTAAACGCCGGAAGCGACCTGGTTCCCAGACCCATCAGTTCCCCTCCAGGCAACTCTATGTAATCCCTTCGCCTGATACGCATCGATCAGACGGGAGATGCAGCGTCCCGATACATCGAACACCTCGAGAACGACATGCGTCTCCTCGGGTAGATAATACATGATCTCCGTCTCCGGATTGAACGGATTCGGACGGTTCTGGCACAGCGTCAGCGGCGGCGCCGGTACCTCGACGGCGTCCGTCTCGAAAAGCATGCGGCGCCCGCTGCCGTCATCGTACTCGATGCGGTAACGGTACGTCTCTCCTGGTTCGACCGCGTGATCCCGATAGGCATATGAACGTTCACCGCGTTCGATCTCCGGCGACGGCACTGAGAGAAATGGGGCGTATTCACCGTCGGCGCGCGCTCCGCGGGAACCCACCCGACGACCTCCCAGACGCCGGGTTGCGGAACGTCGGACACCGGGAAAACGGTGCGCGGCACTTCTCCCGGAACGATCCCACCTCCTTCGCCCGGGGACCACTCCCCGCCCACCGGGAGGGGATCGATCCGCCGCAGCACCTCGTACCCCGCTATTGGATTGTCGAGTCCCGCCTGGTCCAAACTCGAGCGGTCGAATGCGAACTCGACCATGCCCCCGTTGTCATCCGGGACATCGGCGATGGAGATGCTCTTGGGCGTGAAGCTGTTGAGGTTGAAACTTCTCTTATTATTCCACTCGTACAGCTCTGTCACCTGCTCGAGGTCATCGATCTTGACGCGTACCCAGTTACCGTCACCACAGTCGGTCTCCGGCGGGAGGAGGACCGTCATCGAATCGCGCAGCTCGGACGCCGCATCGAGACCGGCGTAGTGCCGCGTGCAGGCCACGGCATTGATGAAGGTGGTTTCGATCCATATCGAGACGCGGAACGAGTCTGCGGAATAGCTGCCGGTATTGGATATGGTGTAGGCGGCGTCGATCGGCGTGCATCCCTCCCGAATCTTGTCGGGCGTCACTTCGATCGAACTAACCGTAAGATCGGGGAATATGCCGAATGGATACATAGGTTCAGTAATCCAAGAATGGCCGCATTCATCCTCGATCCCCTCGGCGCGCAGCATATAAAAGACCTTATTCTCCATCGCGCTCTCCAGCATCAGCCTGACAACATTATGTCTGTCCGCACGGCGCACGGCATCGATCACATCGATCGAATCAGTCGGAGTGTCTTTCTTTTAGACGGCGTAATTATCGGTGTTCCCCGCCGTCTCCGCGGTCACCGTTCTATCGAAAACAGCCTCGATCTCCGTCGAACTCACAACATCGACCTCCCAGAGACTCGGTGGAACATAGTCCCAGCACTGGTTGATACAGAGGTCCGTGAGCTTTATACAGGGCTCGAGCGGAAAACCTTCTTCGCAGTTCGCAAACACGTACTCCCCCGTCTCGGGGTGGGGGCAGATCTTGCAGAAGGTCGGCTTCTGATCGATCACCCAGAGCGTCTGGTGGTAGCACCAGTGCCAGTCCCACTGGCAGTTCGTATAACCGAGGCTTATCCCCGTTGCGAGGTCGCCGAGTGTGACCGATATGAGCGACTCGTTCTCGGTGATCGGGCCTTGAATAACGTTGTCCGGATAACAGATCCTGAATTCCGCACAGATCTGCCCGAGATTGCCGGGCAGGCACCAGATCCACATCTCGACAGAGTAGACGGGGGTTCCGGTCACATACCAGTTCAAGTGATCCTCATCGGTGAAGAGTCCGATGTACCCAGGAGGGCAGCTCTGCTGGGCATGAAGTGATGAGATGAAACAAATAAAGACAGCGAGGCATATGCACGCCTTCTTCATTTTCCCACCCTCTTTCGCGGGAAATCGCACTGTAACGGCACGCACGGGTTGTATGATGTGCGGGAGACAATAGCTATTGAACCGCTAGGCGCACTCCCTCTGTTTCCTGAGAAATTATTGCTCTTTATCGATATATTATTATACCACGATCGGTGCCTGCCGTATAGCATTATATTATTTCACATGGGATTATGGATTCGCCGTGCGAGCCGGCGTGACTGAGTGCAACCGCGACTTCGCGCCCACCGGGCATATTCAGCTCCGCGCCACGATCTGCCTTATCAATCCCTTGAAGATGTAGCGATGGAAGGGGAGAAATATGTGCCAGTAGATCTTTCCGAATAGGCTCGTCGTGTGGTAGTACGCCTTCACGAACAGCCTGTTCGTCGATCCCTCCGGCATGATCCGGAACTCGAGCCAGGCCTTTCCCGGCAGCCGCATCTCCGAGCGCAGCAGGAGACGTTTGTTCTCCTCGAGATCCTCGACACGCCAGAAATCGACCACGTCGTTGACGTGCAGTTCCGAAAGCCGCCTGCGCCCCCGCGAGGTTCCTACACCGCCGATGAGCCGGTCGAACGCACCCCGCAGGCGCCACATCCAGTTCCCGCGGAACCACCCTTCAGCACCGCCGATCCTGCACAGGGACCGGAACAGCGCCGATTCGTCCTTACTTGTCACAATCGAATAGGCCGCCGTGTACTTCGGCGCCCCGGCGAGCTCATCCATTTTCAGGGCCAGCTCGTGCGCCGGCGGATACGCATCTGACCACCTCGTATGCACACGGTTCTGCTCCTCGCGCGTCATCGCCCGAACGATCGACGTGCGATAGCTTATCGTTTCAAACGGGATGCGCCGCCTGATCGAATCGTCCTGGCAGGTCACATCGTTCCGCAGCCCCTCCATGAGGGCCCTGGTGATCTGATCGGGCACCGGCGTAATAAGCCCCGCGATGTACGAATACAACCGGATGTTTGAAAATGCAAAGGGGATGAACAGGCGGCGCTTGCCGAGCAGCTCCGCCGCGATCCTGATCATGCGCTCATACGTCACGACCTCGTTTCCGCCGATGTCGAATGTCCTTCCCGTTGTTTCGGAGTTCTCCATGACACCGACGAGGTACTTGATTACATCGCGGACCGCGATCGGCTG
>CBFCXB010000342.1:0-3726 GCA_965601905.1 uncultured bacterium
GACGCGCCCCGTCGAGGACCTCGTGCGGGCGGCCGCCGAAGAAGGAATGCCCGCCATCGCCCTCACCGATACGAGCGGCCTCTACGCGGTGGTGTCCTTTCGCAGGGCGTGCCGGGAGCACGGCGTACGGCCGATCTACGGGGTGGAGCTCGCCGGTCCGTGGGAGGAGGGAAGCGGTACCGGGGAAAAAGGAGGCGCCCATCTCGATCGCTGCACGGCGGACGCTCCCCCCGCACGCACGGTGCTTCTCGCGCGCACGATCGCGGGGTACCGCGAGATATCGCGGCTCGTGACGGCGCGCCACCTCGATGCCGATTTTTCGCTCGGGGCGGTCCTGGAAGCGATCTCCGACAATGTCTATGTGCTCTCGGGCGACGAACGGGTGCTCCGGCGGCTGCGGGGGAGGAAGAATCTCCGCGCGGCGCTCCCCGTCGCGCCGGGGCGCGAGTGGGACCGTGCGCGGTGGCGGCTGCGCAGTCTCGCGGACCACCTCAGGATCCGCACCGCGGCGGCCGGAGCGGTCTTCTTCATCGATCCGCGGGAGCACTTCGTGCACCGCGTGCTGACGGCGATCCGCACACGCACGACGGTCGGCACACTTCCCCCCGGGGAGGCGGCGCCGCCTGCGGCCTGGTTCCATTCCCCGGGAAGCGTGGAGCGTGTTTTCCGGGACGATCCGGCATCCCTCGCCGCGACACGCGAGATTGCCGATGACTGCCGCGTGGTGCTCGATTTCGACTCGCCGAGGCTGCCGAAATTTCCGCTGCCGCCCGGCGAGAGCGCCGTCTCTTTTCTCAGGCGGGTCGCCATGAAGGGGCTGCGGGGGCGGTTGGGCGGAGCGGTAACGGGCGGAACGGATCACGCCGGTGTTTCTCTGCACGACGACACACTCCCGCGCGCCGCTCGCTCCCGCACGGGAGGTGGTGCGGGGGCCGCCATCCACCCCCCCGGAGGGAGCGCTCCGGCCGATTGGCATCGCGCGCTCGAGACCCTCGAGTACGAGCTCTCGGTGGTCGAGCGCACGGGGCTCGCCGGGTACTTTCTCATCTGCTGGGACATCGTCCGCTTCGCCCGGAGCCGCGGCATGCGGTCGCTGGGGCGGGGCTCGGCGGGAAACAGCCTTCTCTCTTACGCGCTCGGCATCACCCACGTCAATCCCCTCCGTCACGATCTCTTCTTCGAGCGGTTTCTCAATCCGGAGCGGGAGCAGCTCCCCGATTTCGACATCGACTTCGCCACCGACGACCGCGAGGTCGTCCTGCGGTACATCTTCCGCCGGTACGGCCGCGCGCACGTCGCCATGATCGGCACCTACTGCACGATGCGGGCCCGGGCGGCGCTTCGCGAAACGGCCAAGGCCCTCGGCATACCGGAGGGAGAGGTGGGGCCGCTCGTACGGCGTATCCCGTTCTACGCATCGATCGACCATCTCGCGGAGGTCTGCGCCGTCAGCCCGGCCGCATCCGACATCCCCCTCGACCGGGAGCCGCTCAGCACGCTGCTGCCCCTTGCCGTGAAGATCGGGGGTTTTCCCCGCCACATGGGAACGCATCCGTGCGGGCTCGTCATCTCCCCGACGCCGATCACCGACCTCGTCCCCCTCCAGCGAGGGGAGAGGGGGTGCGAGATCATGCAGTGGTCGATGCACGAGGTGGAGGAAGCCGGGCTCGTCAAGGTCGACATCATCGGCCAGAAGGGGCTTGCCGTCATCGAGGAGGCGGCGGCGATGGCCTCTGAGAACGAGGCGCGTCCCCTCCATCCCGAGCGGATCGATTACCTAAACGACCCCGAGACGAAGCGGATGCTGCGGGAGGGACGCACCGAGGGGTGTTTCTACATCGAGTCCCCCGTGATGGTGCAGTTGATCCGCCAGGCGAGGTGCGACGATTTCGAGGTTCTCGCGGCCCTCTCATCGATCATCCGTCCCGGCGTCTCGAGCTACGGGGGGAAGCGGAGCTATCTCCACCGCCACCTCGGCCTCGAGCCGGTTGCGGCGATATATCCGGCGGTGGGGGAGGTCCTCCGCGACACCTACGGGTGCCTGATATACCAGGAGCAGGTGATCCGGATCGCCGTCGCCGTCGCCGGGATGAGCTATGCCGAGGCCGACGGCCTGCGGCGCTGCATGTCGTTCAAGCGCAAGGGCGACGAGACGATGAACGGCTACCGCGAATCGTTCATGCGCGGCGCGCGGGAGCGCGGCGTCCCTCCCGATACGGCGGACGAGATCTTCCGCCAGATCGCATCCTTCGCCGGCTACGCGTTCTGCAAGGCCCACTCGGCCTCCTTCGCGCTGGAATCGTTCGAGAGCGTCTACTGGAAGGCGCACTACCCCGCCGAGTTCATGGCGGCCGTTCTCTCGAACGGGGGTGGCTACTATTCACAGGAGGAGTATCTCGAGGAGGCGCGCCGGATGGGACTCACGATCCTGCCGCCGTGCGTGAACCGCAGCCGCATCCGGCACCACGGGCGGGGACGCATGCTGCGGATCGGCCTGATGCAGGTGAAGGGGCTCACCACCCGGACGGCCGAGCGGATCGTGGCGTGCCGCCCGTACCGTTCACTCGGGGAGTTCATGAAGGTGGTCCCCGCCGCGCGGGACGAGGTGGAGAACCTCATCAGGTGCGGCGCCATGGCCTCGTTCGGGCGCTCGCGTCCCGAGCTTCTCTGGGAGCTCCGCTGCCTGCGGGGCGCCGGCGCCCGAAGCCTTGCAGCAACAGCCGGTGCGGGCGCCGCCGGAACGGCAACGGGCGCCGTGGGAGCGCCGACGGGCGCCGCCGCCGGGACATCTGCGGCCGCCGCCGGCACTCCCGTTAAGACATCTGCGGCCGCCGCTGAGGGCGACGGGGCTACGGTTGACCCGGCCACCATCGTCGGGAAGATACCGGCGATTCCCGACTATGGCCTTTCACGGAGCCTCGCGCTGGAACGCGAGATCCTCGGGCTCACCGTCCGGGCGCATCCACTCGGGATGTTCCGGCGGGAGCTCGAGTCCCTCGGGCGCAGCCACACGCTGGTGCGCTCGGTGGAGCTTCCACGGTACGTGGGCCGCGATGTGGCGGTGGTGGGCTGGAAGGTTACGGCCAAACCGACGCGCACGGCGGACAGCGGGGAGCAGATGATCTTCGTCACCTTCTCCGACCGGTGGGGGCGCTTCGAGGCGGTTTTCTTTCCCGAGGTGTATCGCCGCACGGCGCGCGAACTGGCCCGGGCCCCCGGTCCTTTCGTGGTCAGCGGTCGGGTGGAAAGCGAGCTTGGCGTGGAAAATCTCGTCGCGCGCGATCTGCGCTGTGTGGCATCGCAGGGTGGTTGAGCGGTCAGGTCGGGCGATTCACGAAGATACTCAGCTCGACCCGCAGACCGCCTTCATCACCTTCAGGAGATCGACTATCTTGTAAGGTTTCTGGATGAACCGGTACCCTCTCTCCTGTATGAGGTCCCACTGCGATTTTGGCGCCGCGTAACCGCTGCTCAGAATCACCTTGAGGTCGGGGTCGCGTGAGAGAAGCTCCTCGACGAGCTGGATTCCGCTCCTTCCCGGCAGGACCACATCGCTGAATATGACATCGATCTTCTGATCCTCCCGGGCAACGATGTCGAGTGCTTCCTTGCCGCTGCGCGCCTCGAGAACGGTGTATCCGTTGCTCCCGAGGATGTTTGCCGTGAGGTCCCGCACCGCGCTGTCGTCTTCCACGAGGAGCACACGCTCGTTGTTACCCCTGATAT
>CBFCXB010000343.1:0-3715 GCA_965601905.1 uncultured bacterium
TGCTGAACTTGAATAACTTACGAGGAATTGCCGGGTAAAACCGGGGAATGTCCAGGAGTTGGTACGCACTCAAACAACCTCCCGCTCCTCGGCCTCTGTATGTTTCTCGTGGCGCCGGACAAGGAGGATCACGCCAACTCACCGGCCTTTACGGTTGCCCTCAACCAGGCGATCGGCAAGCTGGGGGGGACCGCATATCGGGTTACGGCCGCCGCGACTCTCATCAACAATCGAGTACCGACTAGAGGATGCTCGCGTTCACGCCGCCTCCACCGGTTTACCTATGAAACGTATGATCAGCAAGAGCAACGCGCATGAGAGCGTAAGGCCGGCCCACGTGGGGACGCCGAGGGCTTGGAGGAAATACCCGCACACGAGCGAGACCAGACCGACCGTGACGGCGTAGGGGAGCTGCGTTCGGACATGGTCGATGTGATCGGCGGCCGAGGCCATCGATGACATTATCGTTGTGTCGGAGATCGGCGAGCAATGATCACCGAACACCGCCCCGGAAAGAATGGCGGCGATCGATCCGAGCAGGATCGATTCACCGTCGGCGTGTGCGATTCCCGCCGCTTTCGTCGTGCCGAGGACGAGTGGAATGACGATCGGCGTGAGGATAGACATCGTTCCCCACGACGTGCCGGTGGAGAACGATATGCCCATGGCGAGCAGAAAGATCACGAGGGGAAGGAATTGGGGTGACAGCACGCCGGCGAGGTGATGCACGAGGTAGTCGGCCGTGTGCAGCTCGGTGCAGACCATGCCGATGCACCAGGCGAGGACGAGAATGATGATCGCTGGCACCATGGAACGGATGCCGTTCATCCAGGAGGTGACCGTCTCGGTAAGTGAGAGAAGTCCCTGCGTGAGGGCGAGCACCGCGGCGGCAATACACCCCGAGAACGAGCCCCAGAGCAGTGCGGTGAACGAATTCGATTCCTTGAGCGCATCGAATAGATTCCAGGTGCGTGCGCCGGATTCCAGCAGCGCCTCTCTTCCAGTTATAATGAGTCCGGCGAAGCTGACCACGATCACGACCGCGATTGGAAGAACGCCGTTCACGAGGCGCGGTTTCGCATTCTCCGCGATCGAAACGCTCTCCGCATCGATATTCGATATCGGCACCGCGGTGTCGCCGAGAACCTTACCGGTTCGACGCGCCCTCCGCTCCGCATCGAGCATCATTGAATAGTCCCGCCCCGAAACGACGATCATTAGCACGAACAGCACGGCGAGGATGGGATAGAAGCTGTAGGGCAGTGAGGCCACAAACGTCGCCAGGGGATTGCGCTCTACTCCAAGTGAGATGAAAGATTGATTGATCAGCGAGATTTCGAATCCGATCCAGCTTGTGATCACGGCCAGCGATGTAATCGGCGCCGCGGTGGAGTCGACGATGTAGGACAGCTTCTCCCGGGAAATTCGCAGGCGGTCGGTGAGGGGACGCGTCGAGTTGCCGACTATCAGCGTATTGGTATAATCATCGAAGAAGATGATCACGCCCATCAACCACACGGCGAACTGCCCGCGCCGTGCGTTCGTTGCGATTCGCGAGACGCTGTTCACGATTCCTTTCATTCCTCCCATACGCGAGGTGATGCCCACCATACCGCCGAGCAAGAGCGTAAATATGATGATCGACGTGTGGTCGGCGCCGCCGTCCCGTCCGGCGAGTGTCTCGATGCAGAAGTAGTCGATAATGCGAAGCAACGCGGTGAGCGGGTGGAATTCGCTGGTGAAGAATGAACCGAGCCACACGCCGGCAAGGAGCGCAACGACTACATGTTTGAAGATGAGCGCGAAAATGATGGCGATGATCGGGGGAAGAATGGAAATGATGCCGTGAAGAACCAGAATGCGCTGCGTGTGCGATTCGCCCCCGCACGACACGGTGATCTCGTGGCGGCCGATGGATGATGCCGTCAGGGTGACGCCCTCCTCGGAGAACAGATGCGCGGGTCCCGCATGGACCGGCATTCCGCTGAATATCACCTCGACTGTACAGGAGTCGAAGCGCGCGCGCTCCATGATCCCGGCGGGGGGGACGTAGGCAAACGGAATCCCCTGCAGGACGATCCGCGGCGGCGCATTCCTCGGTTGCGCGTCCGATACCGGTATCGATATGATTGATACTGCGAGGAGTAACGCGACGATGGTGATTGAATGGCGGGCTCGATTACCTGTGCATCGTGATGTTCGACGCATACGGTTTGCCGGTCCTCTCAGTCCATTCTGCGTATTGATACGTTGAGATCTCTCTTCATCAATTTCGCCGCCGCTCGGACATGTCCCCAGGGAGAACGTTTGCTGTGGTCCGAGAAAAGGTCTTTGTTGCCGGAAGCCTCCCCGATGATCTCGAGCGCCGCAATGTCAACGGACAGCATATCCGTTCCGCACATGTAACCGATGTCTTCGAGAATGATGGGGCCGGAGTTTGCGACGCAGTCGCACAGCTTTGTTATATTCTTCAGCACATTAACGGCGAATGCCTTCGTGAAGCGTTCATGTGCGAGAACGGCCGCTTCCGCCAGTTGATCGTCGAAGGTGGCACGACGGGGACGGATGCACCCTTCGGGACAAACGAGAACGCAGTTGCTGCACCCAGGGCACCAGGTGGCGTCGAAGAGGGGATGATCATCGATGATGCGAATGTTGTCCGTGGGACAGTTTTCCACGCACGAGCCGCATTGCGTGCATCCTTCGGTATAGATCGGTTCACCCCCCTCGTGGATGGCGCCCTTCGTCTCCTTTGACATGCACCCCATACCGATGTTCTTGATCGTTCCACCCATTCCACTTGCGATGTGACCCTTGACATGGGTCAGGAGGAAGACGCCGTCGGCTTCGAGCGGTTCGGCGCATATTTCAAAGTCCATATGTGCTCCCTTCACCGGGACGCTTCTGTTCGAGATGACGATCGGCGCGCCGATGGTACGCTCGGAATAGCCGTGATCCGCGGCGCATTGCAGGTATCCCCGCTCGTTGTTGCGCTGGCTTCGATACACAACGGGCGAGTCGAATATGAACGGATGGCAACCGATATCGCGGAGCGTATCGATAACACGTTTCGTAAGGGACGGTTTTATGTAGTGCCGGTTGCCCGGTTCGCCCATGTGTAATTTGACCGCGATTCTATCGCCCGGCGAGAAGACTTTTTTTGCGTTCCGGCGCATGAATTCAAAGAGCACATTCTCATTTTTTATGAAGTCGACGTTCGCGCTCAATGGCATTTCCCTTTTTGAATATCACTCGCGTAGTTCGGTTTGGTTACGTCGGAATATACCAGCGATGCATTGGTATGTCAATCGACGCGTCATGCAACCGTTCCGGGACAGAAAATAAAAAATGCAATAAAAATCTTTTTTATTCAAAAACTCCTTGACACTTTTTTTAGCAAATGAATAACATACGCCTAATAGAAAGAGAGTGCTTCAATCATTGGTTTCATCTTCGCAGTTTGCATCGCTTGAAGCACAAGATCAAGGATGGGCTTTCAACCTTTTCAAAGGGGTGGGAACGATGGCAAGAAAGGCTAAGACCAAAACGAAAAGGAAAGCCAAGGCCAGAGCGAAAACCAAAAGAAAGGTAAAAGCCAAGACCAAGCGGAAGACGAAGGCCAAGGCCAAACGGAAGGCCAAGGCCAAACGGAAGGTCAAGGCCAAGCGGAAGACGAAGGCCAAGGCCAAACGGAAGGTCAAGGCCAAGCGGAAGA
>CBFCXB010000344.1:0-3710 GCA_965601905.1 uncultured bacterium
CTGGAAGAGCTTGTATGTTCGACCGACGACCTTCTCGAAACGCTTCATCATTTCCTCGACGATGCCGGGGCACTTGGTATAGAAGGGATTGATCGTCTCGCGCGACTGGAAGAAGGTGTCGGGGTTCTGCGCCGTGCCCCTCAGGACAGGGTGATCGGGACTCAACGCCCGCTCACGGTGGGCGCGGACCGTATCGTCGTCGATCATGGCACGGTAGTCGTCATCGTCGAGGAGCTCGACCTTTGCAATTTCATGAGAGGTTCGGAATCCATCGAAGAATTGGAGGAAGGGCACGCGCGATTCGAGGCTCGAGGCGCCGGCGATCAGCGCGATGTCCATCGCTTCCTGGACGGAGCAGGAAGACATGAGACCCCAACCAGTGGTCCTGACGGCCATCACGTCGCTGTGGTCGCCGAATATGGAGAGGGCGTGCGTCGCAATGGTTCGAGCGGCGACGTTGAAGAGCGCCGGTGTGAGCTCGCCCGCTATCTTGTACATACTGGGGATCATGAGGAGGAGTCCCTGAGATGCAGTGAATGTCGTGGTGAGCCCACCGCGCTGGAGCGCGCCGTGGCAGGCGGCCGATGCACCGCCCTCGCTCTGCATCTCCTGCACGAGGGGTATGGTTCCCCATATATTCTTCCTTCCCTGGGCCGACCATGCGTCGGCAAGCTCCCCCATCACCGTCGATGGTGTAATAGGATATATTGCAATAACTTCGCTTATTTTGTGTGCGGAGTAGGTTGATGCCTCGTTACCATCGATCGTTACTATTCGTCTCGCCATACGATCTTCCTTCGATTCTTCCAAAAGTCCACCCAAATTTATAAATGCTACCCAAAGAAAAGGTTGCATGTTCGTTTTTGCATGTTCGTCGCGGCACGGACCGTACCGGAACGAGCCACACAAAAGCAAACAAAGTATGATTAATCATTTTGCATCGAAAGTCGAGTTAAAAATTCGGCATATTGACATAACAATCCGATTCCACTACTGTATGAAGGCCGTTAAGCACTTATTTTCAACGGGAGTGTTGCTGTGCATGTATCGCTGATGATGAGCGTTTCGGGCGTCCGCGGGCTGTTGGGAGAGGGGATGAATCCCGAAGTGGCCGCGCGATTCACCGCAGCCTTCGCCTCCCGAATTGCCTGCGGACCGGTCGTTGTCGGGAGGGATTCGAGAAAATCCGGACGCTATCTCGCTCCCGTCATATTTTCAACCCTCCAGTTTTTCGGCATCGATGTGATCGACCTCGGCATCGTGGCGACACCCACCGTGGGGATCATGGTCGACGAGCTCAACGCCGGCGGCGGAATCATCATCACGGCGAGTCACAATGGTCCGGAATGGAACGCCCTGAAGCTGCTTAGTGCCGGTGGCGAGTTTCTCACGGCGCCCGAAATGGACGAGGTGATAGGACTGGCCACCGGTGATCGGCCGCTCTTCCCGGAACCTGATCGGTACGGTGAGATGAGCGTTGACCATACCGCCGACGATATTCATATAGCGCGCATCCTCGATCTCGGGTGCATCGAGACCGAGCGGATCCGCAAGACCGGATTCAAGGCAGTCGTAGACTGCGTGAACGGGGCGGGAAGCGGAATCGTCCCGGCGCTGCTTCGCCGTCTCGGCGTAGAAGTAATCGAGCTATTTACCGACACGGACGCTCCGTTTCCCCATGTGCCCGAACCGCGTCCGGAACATCTCGGCGCGCTCTCGGACGCCGTCCGCCAGAGTGGCGCCGACATCGGATTCGCCTGCGATCCCGATGCGGATCGGCTCGTTCTCGTCGACGGCACGGGGCGCATCTGCAGTGAGGAGTTGACGCTCGCTCTGGCGTCCGATTTCGTGCTGCGACACGATACGGGGCCGATCGTCGCCAACCTCTCGACAAGCCGGCTGATCGACGATATCGGGCGTTCTCACGGCGTAACCGTTCACCGTTCGAAGGTCGGCGAATCCAATGTAATCGGCGTCATGAAGCAAACGGGGGCGGTGATAGGGGGAGAGGGCAATGGTGGAGTGATCTACCCTCCCGTGCATTACGGCCGGGATGCGATGGCCGGGATCGCGCTGATTCTCCAGTTACTCACGGAAAAACGTATTTCATTACGAGACAAAGTTAAATCCCTTCCGTCCTACACCATTGTAAAGAGAAAATATCCATTCGAGGGTGATATCGAGACGGTCTCTGAAGCCCTGAAGGAGCGATTTCATGGGAGCGTCAACACCCTTGATGGCATAAGAATTGATATGGAAACAGGTTGGATTCATCTCCGCAGTTCCAACACGGAGCCGGTGGTGAGGATTATCACTGAGGCGGGCACGGAGAAAGAGGCCATCTCGCTCGCCCGGGAAGCCGAAGCGGTCCTGAAGGCGGGGACCGGTCCGGCCTGCCCTTAGGCAGCCGTTGTATACGGGCACGAACACTATGCGGTCCGGGGGCCGCACAGCGTGCGGCGCTGCGGCGGGGAGTCGAAGAGCAAAGAGGAGCTGATATGTGTGGGATCATCGGGTACGTCGGCAAGAGTAGTGATGTAGGGGATATCCTGCTCGAGGGTCTCAAGAGGCTCGAGTACCGGGGATATGACTCGACGGGAGTGGCCATCGTGCGGGAAGGGAAAATCGTATGGGATAAAACGGCGGGGAAGATACACGATCTCGAGGAAAGGCTTGAAGGGATCGATATTTCGGGCAACCTCGGCATCGCGCATACGCGATGGGCTACACACGGCGAGCCGAACCGGACCAACGCGCACCCGCACTTCGACTGCAACAAGAATATCGCTCTCGTGCACAATGGAATCATCGAGAACTATCAAACACTCAAGAAGAGCCTCGAGGCCGAGAACCACCAGTTCAGAACAGAAACGGATACTGAAGTTCTCGTGCACCTCATAGAGAAGTTCTATGACGGTAATGCATTGGAAGATGCACTTCAGAAAGCGCTCGAAGTTGTTGAAGGCACCTATGGCATCCTCGTCGTGGCGGCTTCGGAGCCGAACAAGATCGTGGGCGCGCGCAATGGTTCACCGATCGTTGTCGGTATCGGCGATGGGGAGTTCATCATCGCAAGCGACGTAGCCGCGATCCTCAAGCATACCAAACAGGTCATATACCTCGAGGATCGGCAGATGATCGTCGCGACATCCGAGGGTTTCAACACGATGACGATCGAGAACGAGAGCGTGGAGCACATCGTTGAGGAGATCGAATGGGACCTCGAAATGATCGAGAAGGGCGGCTTTCCGCATTTCATGCTCAAAGAGATCTTCGAGCAGCCCGAAACGATCCGGAACGCGATGCGCGGCCGCCTCATGCTCAGCGAGGGAAAGGCGCGGCTCGGCGGGCTCACGCTGAACGAGTCGGAGCTCCGCGCCATACGGCGCATAGTGCTGATCGGCTGTGGTACAAGCTGGCATGCGGCGCTTCTCGGTGAGTACATGATAGAGGAGAAGGCCCGGATACCGGTCGAGGTCGAATACGCCAGTGAGTTCCGCTACCGGAATCCCATTATGGAGGATGGTACACTGGTCTTCGCGATAAGCCAGTCGGGCGAAACCGTCGACACCCTGGCCGCGCTGAGGGAAGCGAAAAACCGGGGTGTGGGATGCATGGGCATCTGCAATGTCGTGGGGAGCACCATCGCGCGGGAGTCTCAGGGCGGCGTGTATATCCATGCGGGGCCGGAGATCGGCGTCGCCTCGACA
>CBFCXB010000345.1:0-3704 GCA_965601905.1 uncultured bacterium
GACCACCTCGAATCCGCCCCGATCGGTACGCCTGACGGTGCACGCCGCAATGAAGGGATCGTGCTCGAAGAAGAGGATCCATCCCTCGTCGGCGGCGAGTCCGAGAACGCGCCGCTTCTCTTCGAGCGTTTCGAGGGGGAAGTGGTCGAATGACATGATATAGGGAAGATTCACGTGAGAGGCGAGCGGGATCAGATCGCCGCAGTATAGGAGCCTCTCCCCCTCTGATTCGATCAGCACAACTTGATGGCCCGGCGTGTGCCCTTCGGTCGGGATGACGGTGACACCGGGTATGATCTCGGTCTCACCATCGATCAGCTCGAGCATATCCTCCTCATCGATCGGAAGGTAGTTTTCGGGGAGGAAGCTCGCGCGATCCTTCTCGTTTGGACGAAGGGCGGCCTCCCACTGCCGCCGCTGTATGTAGTGGATCGCGCCCGGAAGGGTGAGCCCTATGGCGCCGTTCGCGTCGCGGTAGGTGAAACCGCCGGCATGATCGAAATGCAGGTGCGTCACGATCGCCTCCGTTACCGTTTCAGGCTCGATTCCCGCTCCGGCGAGCGCGGAGCCCAGCCCACCCGTGTCGATACGGTAGTTGCGCAGCATCTTTTCATTGAGCTTGGTGCCCGCCCCGCTGTCCACCACGATCCGGTGACCGCCGCCATCGATACAGAGCACCCGCATTGCCATGGCGATCCGGTTGTCCTCGTCGGCGGGATTCGTCTTGCTCCACAGCACCTTGGGGACCACGCCGAACATCGTTCCCCCGTCGAGACGGAACGAGCCCGTCTCGACGGCCGTGAGGACGAAGTCTCCGAACCTCACTGCCCATCCTCCGTCACAACGGCCGTTCCGTATGCGAGAAGTTCGGCCGCGTTGTCCATCATCGATGCCGTGGTGAACCGCACCGTCACGATCGCGTCGGCCCCGCGGGAGGCGGCCTCCTCGATCATCCGGTCGATCGCCTGCTCGCGGGATTCGGCCATCATCTTGGTGTACTCGACTATTTCGCCGCCGGCGATATTACGAAGGGACGCCATGATATCCCGGCCGATGTGACGGGCGCGGATCGAATTGCCGCGCACGAGACCACAAACCTTGACAATGCGCCTTCCCGGTATTGCATCCGAGGTTACCAGTAGCATCGCAACCACCTTTCAGATTCTAAAGTTAACGCTTCACGTCCCTGTACGGATCACTCTTGTACTGGTGGATCCGCTCCCTCACAACCGAGACGAGGAGTAGAGCCGCGCCGACAATGAACACAATCAAAGCGACCTTCTGGAACGTGATACGTCCGAAGGAGCTGAATGCCCGGTAGAGCTCATAGCCAACCAGCATGGCGATCCCGGCGATCATGAAGATCCATGCGGTCTTTCGTTCGAGCCTGCGGTAGATACTCTTCCAGTACAAATCCCAAAACTCATCCTGCGGATCCTTCATCGTGATACTCCCCGTGAGCCTGTTCACTTCACGCAGTTCCTCCAAGGCGCGGCGGCAGTCATCGCACACCCCGAGATGCTCCTCGAACGCGACCCGCTTTGCATCGTCCATCTCCCCGTCGATATAACGCATCCCGTCGTGTTCCATGCGCGAACAGGTCAGTCCACACCATCCCCGTCCGCGTTTGTGTGTTCGCCACCCGCCCCTACCGCCTTCGCCAGCGCCCTGCGCGCATAGAAAAGACGCGACATGACGGTGCCCTCAGAGATTCCGAGCGACTCGGCGATCTCCCGATACGAGAACTCCTGGAAGGTCCTGAGCACGATCACCTCGCGGTGATCCGGAGAGAGTGTAAAGAGCGCGCGCCACAGCGCTTCGATCCGCTCCCCGCGGATCATATCCCTATCCGGCCGGGCACGGTTATCGGCCCTCTCGGCGAGCACATCCATCGATATCTCGCGGCGGCGCGAGCGCTTCTGTATGAAATTCAGGCACCTGTTCCGCAGTATGCGGTAGAACCAGGGAAAAAACGGCCGCTCGTCATCGAACCGCTTGCGGGCCCTGTGCGCCGCGATGAACGCCTCCTGCGAAACGTCCCGTGCATCCTCGGCGTTTCCGAGAAGCCCCAGGGCGATCGCATAGGCGCGCCTCATGGTGGCGCGTACGATCACCTCGAACGCCTTGACGCTGCCGAGCTTCCACTCGCGCAGCGTCTCGCTCGGAATGTCCTTCGCCTTCGCAACTTGTTTCATAATACAATACAGCTGTGCACCGGTTTCTATTCAATATAAAAAACACCCCGTAAGGGCATCTGCTAATTGCGGCTGGAGCGGCAGCTCGATGCTGTCCGCTGCAGCCGCGATTCGCTCCGCGCGGCGCGAAGCGTCCGCGCAGGCTACTGATCGGTGGACGGCTCGTGGGATGGCTGCATCGCGGCGACCGCACGGGACATCAAGCGGTCCCGGCCGCATTTCCGCGCGACGCCGCAGGACGCCGCGCTACACCGCAGGACGTCTCGCTACACCGCGCGACGCCGCTTCACGCCTCCCCGTTCGGACTGCGGGAGCACCTACTCCTTCTTCTCCGCATCCTCCTCCGTGCCTTCCTCCTTCTCCTCTTTACCGAATGCCTGCCGCTTGGCTATCTTCCCGATGACCGGCAGCTCGTACATCCGCTCCATCAGTGCCTGGTACATGATGAAGACCCAGATCGCCAGTATGATGATTATCAGTAGGATGTTGATGATCGGTATCCAGCCGAAGATGGCGGCGAGGACGACGAAGACTACCCACAGGAGAATTGATTGCACTGCGTGGAAGCGGATCAGACGATTCTCTTTCTCGATAATGAGGAAAAACAGCCCGCCGAAAAAGGGTATGAAATAAGCCAGGATGCCGGCGATACCCCGCGGAATCGACGATGTCTGCTTGTCTGTATTCGTCATCTTCTATCCCTCCCTTGTTCCATAGACGGATTATAGGCGAATGTGTTCAGAATGGAAATGAAAATTCTCCCCGGTCCGCGTCGGCTAATACGGTTCGATCGATATGCCGCCGTTGACCGTCTTCAGGAAGACGGCACCGTCCCCGTCCCCGATCACTCCCCTGACCGAGGAACGCTTAATCCGTATCGTTTCACGAAGGTCGATGTCCAGATCGATCCTGCCGTTCACCGTCTTGGCCTCGAGACTCCCGCCGGCCCCCTCCGGCAGCCGGAGATCGATGCCGCCGTTGACCGTCTGGAGCCTGAGATCGCCGTCTGTGGGTAACATTTCGATCGAGCAGTGAATCGCCCCGTTGACCGTCTTGGCCTCCCCCTCACCCCTGAACGAGCGTATCTCGATGCCGCCGTTCACCGTCCGGAAATCGAATGCCCCCTCGACATCATCGACGCCGATGCCGCCGTTCGTGTTCTCTATATCGAGACTCGTGCGCGACGGCACCTTCACCGTGTAGCGGATCGTGATCGTCGACTTATCGCCGAAGATGGAGCTGAGAAAACCGACCTGCCGGATCCGCGGGCGCTTGGCGTATATCTCCACGCGATCCTCCTCCGCATCCACCTTGAACTCCAGTTTCCGGAGCAGCTTTTCGGCCTTCGACTTGCTCGGCGCCTTTATCTTGATCTCGGCGTACACATCGATCTCGTTTTTGTCCCACCCCTCTATCTCTATACCGCCGTTCACAATATAGATAATTAAATAGACCCCCACACCCACCACGAACGAGCGGTGCCAGGTGTGCGTAAGCGGGTAGGCAGTG
>CBFCXB010000346.1:0-3699 GCA_965601905.1 uncultured bacterium
ACACCCAAAAGAATGACGGATTAAGGCTAGTCTACGGTTCCAATGAGCTTCATGTAGTTGGCTCGCTCGTACGCTGCAGGCTCGGCGACCTTCTCGTGGCTCATGATCCCCGTTATCGCCTTGGCTGATTCGTATCCGTGTTCTTCGAGCCACGTGTCCAGTCCATCCCGTAGTGTGCCGATGTAGCCAGCGCCGTGGCGAAGCAGCGCCGATGTTGTCATGGTGACCGCCGCTCCGGACATAAGCCCCTTCACGACGTCCTCGGGCGTGTGTACGCCGCCTGTGATCGCCAGATCGCAGCCGACACGACCGTACAGGATCGCGACCCAGCGAAGCCGCAACACGAGCTCGTCCGATGTTGAGAGCCGCAGGTGACTGGCAACCTTGAGCTTCTCCGGATCTATGTCAGGCTGGTAGAAGCGGTTGAACAGCACGAGTGATGCCGCTCCATCCTGGTAGAGGCGCATCGCGAGGTGCGGGATCGAGCTGATAAAGGGATTCATCTTTACGGCGATCGGTATCGTGCACCGTTCACCCGCAGCCTTCAGGACATCGGCGTAGGCGTCCTCGACATCCATGGATGTCATGGCGGTGTCTGTCGGCAGGTAGTAGATGTTGAGCTCGATCGCATCCGCGCCGGCCTGTTCCATCTTCCACGCGTACTCGATCCAGCCGCCCCTCGAAGTGCCGTTGAGGCTGCCGATCACCGGTACGTCCACCGATTCCTTGGTCCTGCGGATATTCTCCACATACTCGTCCGGCGCGAATGTGAATGTATCGTACGGAGGGAAATAGGAGAGGGCCTCAGCAAAGCTCTCGGATCCCCTCACAAGATTTTCATTGAGCGATTTCTGCTCCAGCGTTACCTGCTCCTCGAAGAGGGAGTGCAGTACGACTGCCGCGACGCCCGCATCCTCCAGTTCCTTGATCGCGTCCGTTTCCCTGCTGAGCGGGGAGGAGGACGCAACGATAGGATTCCTCAGCGTGAGTCCCATGTATGTAGTCGAGAGATCAGCCATATTACGCCCCTTTCATTCGTAATGATTTCGATTGCCGCGAATGGAAATGCCTGACAGCCGTGTGAGGTGGCTCCGGGGTGGTCAATGAGTTGCCCCGGGACCGCCACCGTCCCGTTATTCACTATTGTACTTCATCGAGGCCATATGCTCGTAGAGTTTCCAGCGCTTGTTGACATCTTCCTGTGCCTCCTTGAGCAGTTTGGCCGCTTCATCGGGAATCGTATGCCGTAGTATGTTGTAGCGGTTCTCGTTGTAAATGTATTCCTCGAGCGCAATGGAGGGTGCCTTCGAATCGAGCTGAAGCGGATTCTTTCCCTCCTTGGGGAGATTGGGATTGTACCTGATGAGCGGCCAGTATCCGGATTTGACCGCCAGCTTCTGTTGATCGGGCCCCTTTATGAGATTGTATCCATGCCCGATGCAGGGGCAGTAGGCGATAATGATCGACGGTCCGCTGTATGCCTCGGCCTCGAGGAAGGCTTTGATCGCTTGGCCCTCGTTCGCGGCGACCGCCACACGTGCGACATACACGCTGCCGTAGGACATCGCCATCCATGCGAGGTCCTTCTTGGGTGTGCGCTTGCCCGCCGCGGCGAACTTCGCGACGGCGCCGAGCGGCGTCGCCTTCGACATCTGGCCGCCGGTGTTCGAGTATGTCTCCGTATCGAGGACGAGGATGTTCACATCACGTTTCTGCGCGATTACGTGGTCGAGACCGCCGTATCCGATGTCGTATGCCCAGCCGTCTCCGCCGAGGATCCAGATCGACTTCTTGGCAAGTGTGTCGGCGACACTGAGCAGATTTTTCGCATCGGGGGTGTCCACGGAAGCGAGTTTTTCCCTGAGCGCCGCGATCCGCTCGCGCTGCTCACGGATGCCTGCCTCCCCACTCTGTTCGGTCTCGAGGATTCCCTTCACGAGTTTGTCGCCGACCTGCGAGGAGAGCCGCGCAAGCAGCTCGCGTGCGTATTCGTTCTGCTTGTCGACGGCGAGCCGCATGCCGTATCCGAATTCGGCGATATCCTCGAAGAGCGAGTTGTTCCACGCCACGCCTCTCCCGTCAGCGTTGAACGTCCATGGTGTGGCGGGGAGGTTGCCGCCGTAGATCGAGCTGCATCCGGTGGCATTGCCGATCAGCGCCCGGTCGCCGAAGAGTTGGCTCAAGAGCTTCACGTACGGTGTCTCGCCGCATCCGGCGCACGCACCGCTGAACTCGAAGAGCGGTTCGAGGAACTGAACGCCGCGGGTCACACTCCGGTTCACCTTCTCCCGGTCGATATAGGGGATCGAGAGGAAGAACTTCCAGTTCTCATTCTCCTGCTCCCTGATGGGCGGTTGCAAAGCCATGTTGATCGCATTTTTATCCGGTTCGGTTTTATTCTTCGAGGGACACAGCTTCACGCAGATGCCGCACTGGGTGCAGTCCTCCGGCGAGACCTGCAGCGTGAATTTCATTCCCTTGAAATCCTTCGCCTTCGCATCAGTCGACTTGAAGGTGGCCGGCGCTCCCTCGAGGAGCGAGGGATCGTAGACCTTGGAACGGATTACCGCGTGCGGGCAGATCAGCACGCACCGGCCGCACTGGATGCATGTGTCCGGATCCCAGACAGGAATCTCGAGCGCGATGTTGCGCTTCTCCCATTTCGTCGTTCCCGTCGGGAATGTACCGTCCGGAGCGAAGGCGCTGACCGGAAGGTCATCCCCTTCCTTGGCGATCATTTTCCCGATCACCTCGCGCACGTACTCCGGCGCTTCCACCGGTACCGGTGGAAGCATATCACGCTCGCTTGTGACCGTGTCCGGGTACTTGATTTCATGGAGGTTTTCCGGGGCCTTGTCGACCGCGGCGTAGTTCATCTGGAGAATCTTCTCGCCCCTCGAGCCGTACGTTTTCTTGATGAAGTCCTTGATGCGCTGTATCGCTTCATCCTTGGGAAGGATACCCGAGAGGAGGAAGAAGCCGGTCTGCATGATCGTATTGATGCGTGCGCCGAGGCCGATATCCTTGGCGATCTTGTATGCGTCGATAACGTAGAACTTCAGTTTCTTGTCGATGATTTCCTGCTGCACATCACGCGGCAGCATGTCCCACGTCTCCTCGGTGGGGAGAGGGCTGTTGAGCAGAAACGTGGCGCCCGGTTCCGCCGCCTTGAGCACGTGGATCCGTTCCATGAATGGGAACTGGTGGCAAGCGACGAAGTTGGCCTTTCTGATGACGTAGGGGGATGAAATCCGCTCCGGCCCGAAGCGGAGGTGGGACACGGTAACCGATCCGGCCTTGCGCGAATCGTACACGAAGTACCCTTGCGCGAAGTTTTCGGTATCCTCGCCGATGATCTTGATCGAGTTCTTGTTGGCGCTCACCGTTCCGTCGGCGCCGAGGCCGAAGAAGACGGCCCGCGTCTGTCCCGGCTTGTCGAGAGCGTAATCGGGGTCGTATGCGATGCTCGTGTACGAAACGTCATCCTCGATTCCGACGGTGAAGTGATTCTTCGGTTCATCCAGCTTCATAGTATCGAAAACGCCGGCGACCATGCCCGGTGTGAATTCCTTCGAGGAGAGACCGTATCTGCCGCCGATCACGAGAGGTTGTGCGTCGAAACGGCCGTTGCCCGATACACTGTGCTCGACCAGCGCCGCGACGATATCCTCGTAGAGCGGTTCACCAATCGCGCCCGGC
>CBFCXB010000347.1:0-3683 GCA_965601905.1 uncultured bacterium
TTCTGGAGCTCGATCACGAACTGCACCGCATCTCCTGCGAGGATCTCCCGCATGGAGAAGCCACCGCCTCCCGTGCCCGGTGCACCGAACGACTCGTCCCCGTCGCCGTCGACGAGGGCGTCGACGATATGAGCGTATCCGACCGATACGATCCCCTTGACGCTGTCGATGAAGAACGGCTTGTTTGTTTTCACACCGTCCACGACGATTTCGAACGTACCACCGGCGCACGCCGGGGGGATGCGGACCTCCAGTATGTATACCCCCGCCGGCACGCCGCGCATCGCCCCGGTCGAATCGCCGATCATGACTTCCCAGCCGGGGGGCGCGAACCACTCGAGATCGAAGAGATTCTCGCCGCCCTCGTTCTCCACCGTGATCGCGAAGGCGACCGTATCGCCGGCGGCCGCCGCGGCCGTCGAGCTCCCCCCGAGCCCGGTCCCGAGCGGCCCGTAGACATCGTCTCCATTCCCGTCGATGAGGAGATCGACCTCCTCGAATCCCGAGCAGACCATGGTATTCGCCGTGACGCTCTCGCGCACGCTTCCATTGGCCTGCGACACTGCTTCCAAAATCGATGCGTGTGTCCCGTACGACGCGTTGCCGGGGATCGTCACGGCGAGTATGTAGTCCCGTTCGCCGCCCGGTTCCACGGCCGGCGTCGTCCAGGGCACGGAATGGTACGAGACACCATCGAAAATCTGCGCGCTCCACGCGCCCTTGATGTCGTCCCAGGACAGCGCGAACGAATCGACGACGCCCCCCTCGTTCTGGAGGGTAAACGGGAAGTAGACGGTATTTCCCTGCGTCCCCGCAACCGTCCCGCTTCCCCCCTGTCCGGCGCCGGTCGCATCGACGATGCCGTCGCCGCTGCCGCAGATGATGATATCGACCGCCGGCGCGAGCGCCCGCGTTACGGCCCGGACGCCGTCCTTCTTCAGGGTGTCGGTGAGAGATTTCGCGTATACAAACGTCGTGTAATCGCCGCCGAGGATCGCCGCCGGCACGGTCACCCGAAGGGTGTACGGGAGCGTGCTCCCGGGATTCACCATACCCGTCGCGAAGGCGCCGGTATGGGTCGCGGCACCGTCGTCGATCACGGCGGTAAGGGGTGCATCCGGCCTGAACCATACGAAGAACGAATCGGCCTGGGTGCCGGCATTCAAGAGGTCCACCTGGAATGTCGCCTCGGTACCGGGATTCGCGCTCACGGAGGACACACCACCGGCGCCGTCCGGATCGATCATACCGATACCGTTCCCGTCGACGGCGAGATCGGCCAGGTGCCGCGCCGGGACGACGTTCGTGACGAGTTCCACGCTGTCGTAACGGTCGTCGAACGCCGCCGAAACGGCATCGACCACCGTCGTGTACCCACCGATCGCCTCGCCGGGCGGTATCGTGAAGAGCACCTCGGCATTGATCGCAGAACCGGCGGGTACGACCGGCGTCGCCCATGGCAGCGGGTAATCCGTGCCCCCGTACCGCACGACAACGGTCCAGCCGGGCGGCGGTGAGGCCGTGATCAGGTACGAATCGTCATCCGGCCCCTCGTTCTCGATGTCGAGCTGGTAGAGGATCTCTTCACCCGCCTCGCCGCTTTGCACCGACGTACCACCGTCACCCGTCTCCGGATCGCCGAAGAGATCGTTCCCCTCACCGTCGACGATGAGATCGACATACTTTTGGAACACCAGCGATACATCATCCACGAAGACCCAGGTCTCGTACGTGTTGTCGCTGCCGTTCGCCTGGCGGAAGTAGAGACGCACCGTCTGCCCCGCGAACGGTGTCATATCGTACCCGGCGGGACCGACGCCGTCATCGTCGATCCACCCGCTGTCCTTGAACTGGAAATCGCGCTCGGGAAATGCGAAGGTAACAACCGTTGCGAGCGTGTTGTCCGCCAGATCCCGCACCTCAACGGTGAAGGGATCGTTGCCGAGACCGTCGTAGCCCTGCTGGCGGAACATGAAGTACAGCGTCGCCCGCGAGATGCCGGCCGGTATCGTTACATCCTGGTACATGAAGGCGTATCGTTTCTGCTGGAGGTGCGCGTATTTGAATCCGAGGAGCGCGGAATAATTCCCGCTGTACGGAAGGTCGAGCACGACCATGTGATCCGCCCAGTCGGGATTTAAGGGACCTGAGATGCTCCCCGCGCCGTGCACCCATGCGCCGGTGAAATCCCCCGTTTCGAAGTCGCCGCCCTCGACGGACTCGCCGCCGCGCGCGCCGGCCGCCGCAACGAGAATCGCGACGAAGACCGCCGCCAGGAGCGCCGCGCAACGCGCATTATGCCTCGCTTTCAGTTCCCGCACTATTCATCCCCCCGGAAATATTTCATGATCGTCTCGTTGAATTTCATCCGTAGCTTCACGTGGAACCCGTTCCGCTGGAAATCGTTTATCGCCGCGTCACGGTCGTCGTGACCGCCGAAGTCATACCCCACGCCGAGCCAGAGATTGTTCACGATGCGCCTCCCCGCCTCCACGCCCCCGCCGTAACGGATCGTCCGCGTCTCCCTCTGGTGAACCATACGCCCCGTGACGCCGATATCCCACACGCCGGCGATCACCCGTATCACCTTCGCCTGGTAGAGGAATGCCGATGCGTCCGCGACGTACGATTCGAACGCATTTCTCACCCACCGAGCGGCGACCTTTCCCTCGAGCTCCCAGGCGCGGTTCATCGCATAGTTCGCCTCGATCGACGTCATGAACTCCTTGTCGACCGCGGCGGGATGCGCCGGGCTGTTCTTCTCGTAATTCCCCTTGAAAAGGGCAAACAGTGTGAACGAGCCAGTCTCGACGGGGCGCAGCGAGAACCCGAGCGTCGTGCTCCCTTTCACGCGGTCCATCTCGATCTCCTCTTCGGAGTACCAGAGATCGCCCTTTGCGAGAACCGACCAGTGACCGTTCATCCGTTTCAGGGCGGCCAGCCCGGTGAGATGCTTTCTCCGCTCCGTCTCGATGCGGATCTCGTAGTCCCCCTTGACGCGGTAATCCGCCCCGGCGGGTGTGTAGAGCCATCCGGTCGCGAGCGAGAGGAAATCATCCGTCGTGTACCCGCTGATTGTCGCGAGCTTCTCCGCCGAGAAGGTGGCGGTGAGATCAGGTGAGAGGCGGAACCGGTTCTTGATCCCGATCGTCGCCTGGCCGCGCTCGCCGCTCATGGCGCCCTCGAGGCGGTAGCGTGAGAAGAGATGGAGATCCTCGGTGACATTCGATTCGAGGCCGAGCTGCGTGAGGTGCCTCGTGCCGGTACGACTTCCCGAGCGGTACTCGTGCTTCAAGACGGCACGCAGCGACTTCCAGAGGCGCCGTGACAGGTTCGCCTGGAGCCGGTTGGGATACTCCTGCACCTCCTCGCCGGCAAGAATCTGGTCCCATTCGAGCGATCCACGCGTATCCCCCCGCTCCATGCCGATTCCGGCCAGCATCAGGACCGCGTCGTGATCCCCCTCCCGCGTGTCGCTGTGGCCCGTCGCGGCGAATCCGAACCTTCCGCTGAGCGCCTTCGTCCCGTAACTCCCCACGAAGTCGAGGTAATCCTTCAACTCGTCACGCTCACGTAACCGGTGCCGGTACCCCTTCGTCCGGAACGACAGGCGCGGGTTGAACCGGTAATCCGCCTCGGCGCCGTACTTCGTGCTCCCGAGCTCCGTCTTCCCGCCGGTGAAC
>CBFCXB010000348.1:0-3681 GCA_965601905.1 uncultured bacterium
GGCCAGGCCGACAAGGACGATCATGGTGAGTAGAAAGAGCGCACAGATCATCATCCACGCCGAAAGCACCTTGGCCGTGTACCATGCATGCCGGGGAATGGGGCGAACCCATGCTGACTTGACCGTTCCCAGCGCGAATTCCCGCGATATATGAAAGCTCGTGATGATGACGGCGACAAGACCGACGATATTCACCATCCACCCCGTTGCGGCGGATGTAAGGTAGAAGGCGTTCGGTACGCCGATCCAGTCGCGCCGTGCCGCAAGGCTCAACCCCCAGAGGATCGCGGCGGACAGGCCAACGACGACCAGCGGTATAACGAGCGTCGACCGCTTCTTCCGCAGCTTCAGCAGTTCGGCAGCAATCACGTTTCGCATATCACTCACCATCGGCCCCCGCGATTCCGGTCAAGCGGAAGAACACCTCTTCGAGTGTTTCCCGTTTCTCGATGACCTGGTCGATATCGCCGCCCCCGCCCACCAGGTATCGGTTGATGTCGCCGGGCGAAACGCCCGGCGCGGTCAGTTGGATCCTTTGCGCGCCGGTTTGCTTGATCGTCGCGACATCCGCTCTCCGGCTAAGCGCCTCGATAACGTCGCCGGGGCGCGGGCAGTGAATCTCGATGATGCGGGCCTTCGAGGAGAGCTCGGCCAGTGTGCCGTCGGCGACGATTTGGCCCCGGTGGATGATGATCACGCGATCGCAGATCTGCTCCACCTCGTCCATCCGGTGCGAGGAGAGGAATATGGTCCGTCCATCCTCGTACGCGAGCTTCGGCAGCAGGCTGCGTACGTCCGCGATGCCCGCGGGATCGAGGGCAGCGCGGGCCACGAGGATAGGGATGGCTCGTCCATCAGGATGAGCTTCGGATCGGAGAGGAGCGAGGACGCCAGACCGAGACGCTGCTTCATGCCCCACGAATACTCGGCGACGCGCTTTCCGCCCGCTCCGCCGAGACCGACGAGTTCCAGCAGGCCGGGTATCCTCCCCGCGCAGCCGGGATCGATCCACTTCGCGAACACGCGGAGGTTTTCACTCCCGGAGAGGTAGGGATAGAAGGCGGGCGCATCGAACTGGACGCCCACCCGCGCCATGGCGGTCTTCGTGTCGCTCTGGACGTCGATGCCATCTATCATGATCCGTCCCCCGCTCGGCCTGAGCAGCGCGCAGATGCATTTGAACGTCGTCGTCTTGCCGGCGCCGTTCGGTCCGAGAAAGCCGTACACGCCGGGCCCGTCGAGGCATACGTCTATTCCCCTCAGGGCGCTGACGCGCCCGAATTCCTTGCTGAGACCCTCGATCGCAAGTATCGGTTTGGCGCTCTTACTCATATCACACGCTAGAATGACCGCTGCGCCCGGAATATGACACGCGGTTCGAATTCGTTACGGTCGAGATCTTGGGCGACGTACAGTCCCACGTACGGGAGTAACGACTCGGCCGCAATGCCGATGCCGATCGTTTGTTTCCATCCGTCATAAGGTGTGTCGAGGAAGTCAAACGGCCTTCGAGCATGGTCTTCCATCACGAGCAGGCCCATGTCCGAGAAGACCAGAAAATTCCACCGCGAGAGGAATCTTCTGAGCAGCGGTAGTGCCGGCATTCCCGGTATTCCCGCCCGGAGCTCGATACTGAGCAGGGCGAGCCGGTTGCCCCTGGCGACGGGAAACGGAAAATCGCGTGTCCCCCTGATACCCCCGTACCCGTTCAGGGAGCGGGTCACCTGCCGCGGTACGGGATCGAAGGACGAAAAGCACCTTCCCCGGATATCGAGATTCAGCCCGAAGGGGAGACTGTTGTACCGGCGGATATCGGCTTCGAACGCCGTGTACGAGAAATCCCCGGGTCCGTCCGCCAGTCCTTTCTCGACCATGAGCGAAATGTACCAGGCTCCGGCGGGCCGGATCGGATCATACCGCGTTTCGTATACGAGCGTTCCGGTCACTGCAAGCCTCTCGCCGCCGTCGATCGGGGGATTTTCCCGAAAGCGGTCTTTTCCCCTCAGCAAGGACGGTATCTCCCGGGCTCGAAGTGAAACGTCCTCCTGATACGACACGTTCGACTCGATCGTGAAAAACTCCGTCGGCCTGAACCTGATTCCAACGGCGCCCCCGCGCCGTTCGTAATAATCGAGGAAATCATCTCCCGTGAATGCGACGATAAACGCGTTCTCAATCCGCGAGAGCTGCCAGCTATCGTTCGTCCATGAGCGCTTGAATCCCTTGAGAATCAGTTCGAGACCGCGTCCGTTGAGCGGGATGGCGAGATCGACGTCGAAACCGAGAAAGCCGCTGTTCTCGTTCCAGATCGGCACGTGGAGCAGAGCATGTCCCCGTATGTATGGATCCTTCCGCCGGGGATTTATCCGTTCCAGTCCGATCTCGAGAATCGAATACCCGGTCCTGTTCAGATCTCCGCTCTTCACTGCGGGCTTGATCTTGATCGCCTTCGGATTTTCCCGTTTGACGAACGAGATCTTCGCCTCCGTCTCGAATGAGTCGGCATCCAGCGCGCATTCGCACGAGTAGTATCGAACCCCGCCATGCGCTTCTGAGTGTCGGGACAGGTACTCGGTGCTGTTCACGAGGCTGGTGACGCCGGTTACGGCGGCGCGTCCATTGAGTATCAGCTTCCCGTTGATGATCCAGGCGTCGCCGAGCAGCACGCCGCGGTCCTGGATGTCCAAAGCCCCCCTGATGACCACGACGGGTCCCACGAGCGTATCACCGGCCGCGATCATGATCCCGCCGTAGTATATCCGGTCTGGTGTGAAATCCAGCCGACCCGTGAGCTCTTCCGGTGAGAGCTTCTCCGGCTTATCCGGCTTATCCGGCGAACCGCCGGCCGCACGGCCCATCGATCCGGCGCCGATCATCAGGATCAACGTTCCGATGGCAATGGTTATGCGTTTCGACTTGTGCATGCTGTTCGGTATCCTCTTGTACGCAGCATCGTATCAGGAGTTTCACAGATTGTATGGTATGTCCGTCCGTCGGTAAACGTGAATGTTCGGGATCGATTCGCCGCGGCCTCTGTTTATACCTGGTAGGGTCGAGGACTGGCGCGGTGCTCCGTAAGCCTGGCGCGGCACTCCGTAAGCCTGGCGCGGCACTCCGTAGGACCGGCCTATCAGTTTCTCCCCGTTTCCTCTGGGAGTGCCTCACTATCCAATCCATAAGCTCGTTTCCAACCCCGCCACCTCGCACGCAGCGTGCGGATTTCCCGCACTACGCGCTCCTGCACACTTCGCCTAAAGGGTTATGAGACCTATCGTGCCGGAGTTCCTTTCGGCTGTGGCTACGACCGCTGCTTACTCCATCGCTTCCGGCCGAAGTCCTGACGCATCAAAAGCGCCATGGCGGTTCAGCCTTCGCCTTGACGTATATCCTTCGTCTCAGATCCTGCAACACGAATCTGGAGGGGGATATGGGATTTTGGGGTGTGTGATTCATGGCGGGCTGCATCGTCGATATTTCCGACAGGCTGCCTAATTTAAAAGTGCTACTGGAATCACTTCACCCACAGGGATTATTCCGTCCGGATTTGAGATAGCTTACCCATTGCCCCTTCCTGCTCCCGATTGGTTGATAGAGATACTTCCCGTTCTCTTCCGCCGGACGAATCGTGGATAAACATTCGATCATTCCCGGCGTTTGTACTTTTCCATGTGATTTTTGCCG
>CBFCXB010000349.1:0-3677 GCA_965601905.1 uncultured bacterium
GATTACAAACGCGAGGACTCCGTGAAGGACATCGGCGCGCTGCTCGACTGGATCGCGTCGAGGCCGGAACTCGACAAGACGAGAATCGGCGTCATCGGTGGCTCGTACGGCGGGTACATGGTCTATGCCGTGATGGAGCATTACAACGATCGATTGAAATGCGGGATCGATATAGTCGGTATCAGCAATTTCGTCACCTTCCTCGAGAATACCAAGGAGTACCGTCGTGATCTTCGGCGCGTCGAGTACGGTGACGAGCGTGATCCGGAGATGCGCGAATTCCTTCTCAAAATCTCGCCGACGACGAACGCGCACAAGATCACGAAGCCGACGTATATTATCCAGGGATTGAACGACCCGCGCGTGCCGGCGAGCGAGGCGGAGCAGATGCTCGCCGCGATAAGGGAGAACGGCGGCGTCGCATGGTATCTGCTGGCGAAGGACGAGGGGCACGGATTCCGAAAGAAGAAGAACAGGGACTACATGTACTACTCGGCGATCCTCTTTCTCGAAGCGCACTTACTCTAGTAGTGAGTAACGGCGGACACCCGTGGCGGAAAAACACGTAAAGCGGGATCTTCGTGCTGGCGTTCCTGGATATTGCTAAATTCGCCGGCGCGGACGCTTCGCGCCGCTCCGGCGAATTGCGGCTGCAGCGGTCAGCTGTGGGCTGCCGCTGAGCCGCAAGTAAAACTGGTGAGGGAGGGCTGCGGCGAAGGGTCGTTCGTCATTGCAAATGCGATGAGGCATATGCCACAATATATTTGATAGTAAAACAATACGTGTATTACCGCATGTAGATTCGATGTTATGTTTCATGGCCAAACGTCTGTGACGCTCACCGTTCTTTAAATTATTCTGAAAAAAGTTGGCTATAGTCATCAAAAAGGCTTGATCTAATCCCCTCTCTGGTTTATATTTCACCGGTGTAAACCCTATGTTTACCATAAGTTATTCTTTTTTTGTGTCTTAAGAGGGTTAACCGGAACCAGGAGAAGCCGACAATGACCGAGGATCAGTCGGCAGCGGAAAAGTCGGCGGTCATCAAGGTTACTGTTGAGTGGTGCAAGGGATGTGAGATCTGTGTAACCTTCTGTCCCAAGAATGTTCTTGAGATGGAAGGGGGCAAGGTCACGGTGGCGCGGTCTGAAGACTGCAGCAAATGCATGCTATGCGAGCTTCGCTGTCCTGACTTTGCCATTACCGTCGAGTAAGGGCGCGGAATGCGTTCCTTGCTTTTTTTTATTATGGCCACAGAAACCACCGGCCGGCAGCGGCCGCGATAACAGCGGCCTCACAGTGAGGAGTCGCCTGGTATGGCGCAGAAACAATCCCAAAAAATAGTTATGATGCAGGGCAACCAGGCCTGTGCGCAGGGCGCGCTATGGGCGGGATGCAGGTTTTTCGCTGGATATCCGATCACGCCGTCGTCGGAGATCGCCGAAACGTTATCGACCGCGCTGCCAGCCATAGGCGGCAAATTCATCCAGATGGAGGACGAGATCGGTGCCATGGGAGCCGTGATCGGTGCATCCCTTACCGGTGTGAAAGCGATGACGGCCACCTCTGGTCCCGGGTTCAGCCTCAAGCAGGAGAATATCGGCTACGCCTGCATGGCGGAGGTTCCGTGCGTCGTTGTCGACGTGCAGCGGGGCGGGCCGAGTACGGGGATGCCGACACTCCCCGCTCAGATGGACGTGCAGCAGGCCCGGTGGGGGACGCACGGCGATCACGGCATCATCGTGTTGACCGCATCATCGGCGCATGATACGATGGAGCACACGATTCTCGCGTTCAACCTGGCAGAGAAATACATGACGCCGGTGATTCTCCTGCTCGACGAGATCGTCGGGCATACAACGGAGAAGGTTGTGCTGCCGGAAACGGAGAGCCTTGAAATAGTGGACAGGAAGAAGCCGGCCCAATCGCCGAAGGAGTACCTGCCGTACAGTTCGACCGACGATTGCATTCCAACCCTCGCCCCGTTCGGCACCGGGTATCGGTACAATGTAACCGGACTCTGCCATAATGAGACCGGTTTTCCGACGAACAATCCGAAGGAGATCGAATCGCTGATCCTCCGACTGACCGAAAAGATCGAGCGGCATCGCGCGGACATCATTCGTTGCAAGGAGGCGTGGCTCGACGATGCCGATGTGGCGATCTTCGCCTACGGGTCCGTGGCCCGCTCGGCCCGCAGCGCGGTGGCTCTGTGCCGCGAGGAGGGGATCAAGGCGGGGATCATCGAACCGATCGTCCTCTGGCCGTTCCCGCAGCAGCGCATTCTCGAGATCGCCCGGTCGGTCAAGGCGTTCATTGTGCCCGAGATGAATCTCGGTCAGATGGCGCGCGAGGTCAGGCTGGCGGCCCGGTGCTCCGTGGACGTCCACGAACTGCACCGTGTCGACGGGGAGCCGATCATGCCCCAACAGATAGTGCAGATGATAAAGGAGGTGGTTTGATTGTTCGACTACCTCAAGTACATCCGCGAATGGAACTTTCCCCATATCTGGTGCTCGGGCTGTGGTGACGGCATCGTCCTCAAGGCCCTCATCAGGGCCATCGACAAGCTCGGCATCCACCAGGACGAAGCGGTGATGGTGTCGGGGATCGGCTGCTCCAGCAGGACGCCGGGGTATGTCGACATCAATACGCTCCATACCACACACGGGAGGGCGCTCCCATTTGCGACCGGCGTTAAAATGGCGAATCCGAAGCTGCGCGTGATCGTGGTGACCGGTGACGGGGATGCTACGGCGATCGGGGGTAACCACTATATTCACGCGGCGAGGAGGAACATCAATCTCACGGTTCTTCTCTACAACAACTATATCTACGGAATGACGGGGGGACAGGTCTCGCCGACGACGCCGCGCGGCAAGCGCGCCTCAACCGCCCCCTTCGGCAACCAGGAGCCGCCGTTCAATATCGCGGACCTCGCGAAGGCGGCCGGGGCCTCGTTCGTCGCGAGGGGAGACGTGTACCACGTTCAGAAGCTCGAGAAGCTCATCACGAAGGCCCTCGAGAAGAAGGGATTCTCGCTGGTCGAGGTACTTTCCCCGTGCCCGACGGCGTATGGACGGCGAAACCGGATGGGGCACCCCGTGAAGCTTATGGAATGGCTCAGGGACAATACCGTTCCGGTGGCCAAGTATGCAAAGATGACACCGGAGGAACGAGAAGGGAAGGTCCGCACCGGCGTTATCGTCGATCTGGATCTGCCAGAGTTCACCGAGGAATACGATCGTTTGATCGAGAGAGTAAAAGCGGGGAAATAATGGACAGGTACGAAATTCGTTTGAGCGGCTCAGGCGGCCAGGGATTGATCCTTGCCGGCAAGATTCTTGCCGAAGCGGTCGTCATTTATGATCACCGCAACGCGGTACAGACGCAGAGCTACGGTCCAGAGGCCCGCGGCGGCGCGAGCAAGGCGGAGGTCGTGATCAGTGACGGTGAAATCGATTATCCCAAGGCGATAAGTCTCGATCTCCTGCTCTCCTTGACACAGGAATCCTGCGAGAAGTATTCCTGCGATCTCAAGGAGGGCGGTACGCTGATCATCGATTCCACCGCGGTCACGGATGTTCCCAAGGGAAATTACAGGCTCTACGCCGCTCCGATCTCCGGGATCGCGGTCGAGAAGGTCGGTAAGGCGGTCGTCACAAATATCGTCGCAC
>CBFCXB010000350.1:0-3632 GCA_965601905.1 uncultured bacterium
TTTCTGGTCTTGGACGACGAACGTGGCGACGCGGTTGAACGACTCCATCCGGTTGGATTCGATGATGTGCTCCTCCATGATGAGATTCTCGATGGAGATCAGCGCCTGGTCCGCGATCGTCGTGAGGAACTCCCGGTCCTCGTAGACGTACGAGGTGTTCATGTACTTTTGTCCGAGAGCAATGAATCCGTGGTGCTCGTCCGCCGTCCCGAGATACGCCACGGCGCGGATCCAATCGCCCGGGGCCGGAGGAGCGCCGCTTTGAGCGGCCGCGCCCGCCGGTCCGGCCTGTGCGCCGGGCTCCGTTGCCGAGTCTCTCCGTGCGGCCTGTGCGCCGGGCGCCACGGCCGCGCCCCGCGGCACGCCGAATATCGAATCCCTGGCGATGATCACCGGTCCCTCGCGCGAATCCCGCATGACGCGGGCAACGAGTGTTTCATCCACCGCATCGGCCGTTATGCCGTAGTAGGCGATGGTGCCTCCCCTGACGTCGATCCATACGAATCCGCGCTGGGCCGAGAGCGTCTCGCATACGGCGTTTATCAGGTTCGATGAGAACTCGTTGATCGATGTGCTCGATGCCATGAGACGGGCGTACCTGCGCCATTCCTTCCGGTAGTCGTACGTACTAAGATAGAAATTCTCGTTAATAACGTGCCGCAGGCGTCTCCGCGCGCGGCCGGAGATCGATACCGCCAGCAGCAGAAAGACGGCGAAGATCCCGAGCACGGCCAGCGTGAACCTGTCGAACGGCACGCCGAGCACGGAGGCGAGGTACGAGATCAGCGCGAGCGCGAGCAGGTACAGCCCCGCTATCACGACGGCGACGACCGAGGAGGCAGCCTCCCGGCTGATGAACGCCTTCACATCGAAGAGCCGGTACCGCACCGTTGCAAAGAGAAAGGTCGCGCAGATCATGATGACGCCGCACGATTGGACCGCTATAAAATTGACGTTGATCACAGACAGCGCGACGAGCCTGCTCATGACGATGAAGTTGATGACGGAGGCGGCGAGTATCCCGAGGAGCGGGTACTTCAGCGTCACCTTTTCGGGGATGTTTGCCGCGCGGTAGGTATTCTCGAAGTAATAGAGAAAGAAAACGTTCGCGAGCAGGAGGAAGACGCCGACCCCTTTCCCGTATCCGGAGAAGGTCATCCCCCAGAATGCGTCATTCTCGGTGAAATGGATCTTCTCTATCACGAGGCGGGGGGGCACGATGAATGCGGCCGCGACGAGCAGAACGCCCAGCGTGATGATCCCCGCCAGGTTCTCCGATAGGATCTCCCGGTCGTTTCTCCGGCCGAATGTCATGAAGAAGGGAAGCCCCGCGGCGGGCAGGAAGATGAGGGAGGGGAGCAGGACGCGGACCGCGCCGAGAACGCCCGCCGGCGTATGTGCCAGTATCATGCATCCGATGGTGATCTCGATCGCGGCGAGCAGCAACGAGGAGAATATGAAGAGCGTCACCTGGGGGCGTTTCGGCCTCCGGATGAGATGCGTCGTCGCGAGTATGAGCAGAAACGCGGCCGCTAAAAAGGATAGTATTCCGGACAGATGTATCATCGTGCGCCTGTGATCCGCTTGTACTGTTTCTCTGCTTCCGCGGCGAGATCCGTACCGGGATAACGGTTCATGCAGTCCCTCAGTATCCTCGCCGCGCGCTCCGGGTCGTTCAGTTCGCGTTCGTGAATCGAGGCGGCCCTCAGGTAATTCTCCCCGAAGGGCCGGTACAGGGGATACCGGTCGGGCAGCTCGAGCAGCCGCTCGGCCGCCTCCCGCCATTTCTCCTGTTCTGCGAATGCGCGGATCATGTATTCCTCCGCCAGCATCCGTACCTCTTCGGAGATCTGACTCGATACGAGGCTCTCGTAGTGCTCGATCGCCCGCTGGTAGGCCGAGGCGGCGGCCTCGCCCTCGTTGCGGTCGCGGTAGTGGTTTGCGATCTCGAGCGGGGCCTCGAGTCCCTGGATCGTGCCGGGGTGTTTCGTGTAGATCAGTTTGTAGTACAGTGACGCGCCGACCCAGTTGCCGCGCACCTCCGCGATCCGGGCGAGCTGCCACAAGGCCTCCACGATCTGGGCATCCGTATCGCCGAACGTATCGATCACCGACTGGTACAATCGCGTCGCCTCACCGTAGTGCCCTGCCTCGAATTGCATGCCGCCCGCCGACATCAGGGCGTTTGCCGCCTCCGGCGATTCGGGGTACCGCTCGGACAGGCTTCGCAGGATCTCCAACGCTCGTGCGATGTTCTTGAATCCGTCCCGATAGATCTTCGCCTCGATGAAGTACAGGCCGGGGAGATCGCGGTCGTTGCTGTACCATTTCTTGAGTTCGCGGATCAGTTCATGCGCGTCGTTCCACCGCTCCCCCTTCATGTACGTTGTCAGGAGGTTGAACCGCATCTCCTTTACCAGCGCGGAATCCTCCGAGCCCGCGATGGCGGCGCGGTAGGTCCGCTCGGCTTCGTCCAGCCACGATCGGGTTCGCTCGCCGTCTCCCGACCGCGCATGGAGGTCGGCGAGCTTGAGCGGTGTGATGAGGTAGCGGGAGTTCATCCGCGCGGTGGCATCCACCGATTCCTCCCCGAGAAAATCACGGTAAAACCGCTCGTACCGCTGGACGGCGCCCGGGAAATCCTCCATCGCCTCCGCAATGAACGCGGTCGAATAGAGGGCGTTCGCCCGCGCCGCGGGTTCTTTCTCCGCGAGCCGGTAAGCCTTATCGAAGTCGGTGATCGCCTCTTCGAGGCGCCCGGTGTGGAACTCGAACTCGGCGAGTTCCATCTGTGCCCCGATGACGATCTCTCCGAGGCCATCCACGAGGTTCATCTCGCCGGCGTATTCCTCGACGATTGCGCGATACGCACCGACGGTCTTCTCGAAGAATTCCGGGCTCGGCCTGCCCTGGGCGAGCTGCTCGCGCATTTTTCGCGCCTCGAACAGCGCCTTTTCCGCCTCGTAACGCCGGGATCCTTCGCCGCATCCGGTGAAGATCGACGCCAGGACGGCGGCGACGGCGAGTGCGATCGCTATCGGCATCAAGGGGCGCCGCAGCTCTTCCACGCACGTATTTGGCCGGTGCTTCAGAGCCGCCGCGCCGCGCCACTCTCTCGTACAACCGCCGTGCAGCCGCTCCCGCGCCCGGCCGCCGCGCCGGCGCAGCGTTTCACGCGCCGGTTCGGACCGGGCGGTTGTTTCCCGTATGGTCAACAGCTTCATTGATAGCCTCCGTGTATTTGTCCGTCGGTATCGTGTCGGTGTCGGGCCGCATCCCGCGGATCAGGATGATCGTCGCACCGCCGATGATAAGGTACGTTGCGACGAGCTGCATGATCTCTCCCGCGATCTGGTTGATGAGCAGGAAATCCGGCGAGATTCGAAATGCGATCATCTCCGCCCTGAAGCCGAGGAGCAGTGTCGGGACGGTCAGGATGAACGGCACGGCGACGAGAAGAAACGTCATGAATGTATTGCGTCGCGCGAAACGCACGCTTGCGGCGATGGCCCTTGGAGCGGAGTGACGCTCGAGAACGACGAGGGGGATCGCGTAGAGAAAGAGCGCCTGCGCGAAGAGACCGAGCAGCAGCGCGAGGCCGGTGGCGCCGAGTCGCGCCGCGCCGCCGAGGT
>CBFCXB010000351.1:0-3629 GCA_965601905.1 uncultured bacterium
ACGCTTGAAGGTTGAGATCTGAAGCCGCTCGGCGATTGCGAATATCTCTTCGAGCAGATCGTTCGCGGCGGCCCTCGAGAATCCTTCCATCGTGATCGCGGCATCTCGTTCGCCGACCATATCGACGATGATCACGGCATACGGACGGTACCCCTTGAGGTGGTCGGCGAAGTAGGTCGAGCCCAGTAAGTAATCCTGAGGGATGCCCTCCTTTCCGTAATCCTCACCGTCGAAAAATACAATATCGACACCGACGGGCGGCTCGGCACGGCCCAGCAGACGAGCGACCTCGAGCAGGACGGCCACCCCGCTGCCCCCGTCGTTGGCTCCGGGGATCGGTTTCGACCGGTCGGACGGCTCGGGGTCCCGATCGGCATACGGCCTCGTATCGTAATGCGCGCCGAGAAGCACCCGCTCGCGCGAACCGAGGTTGTAATTCCCGATGATATTGACGAGATGCAGCGTGTCACCCGTGGTCAGCACCCCTTCGAACGGCTGCAGCGACACGTTGGCCCCGAACTCCTCGAGCCGGCGGACGAGGTGCCGCTGCAAACGTTTGTGGCTTTGGGAGCCGGGGTACCGCGGCCCCATATCGCACTGCTCCACGAGAAACCGATACGCGGAGGCGCCGTCGAAGGTGGGCGGCTCCCCCCGCCCGCACCAGAGGAACGCGCACACGCCCATGCAAACACTAAGGGACCGGATCAGTGCTCGTGCGTGGATGCCGCCGATTGCTTCCATCCTAGAACTTAAACTCCGCTGAAAGGTGCATGCCGACCTTGTGGTAGACATACCCAAGAATGCCGCCGGCGTTTCTCGAGTAGTTAATGTTCAGCGCTCCCGTGATCCGCTCGCTGAACTTGTACGAGGCGCGCGGTGAAATCGTGAGGCTGTTCGAAGGCGGCTGGTTATTACTCGTGGCACGGGTGTAACCGATATTCAGCGCCGTCGTCAGGGTGCTCTTGAACTTGATCTTTTTCTTGCTGAGGAACGGCAGCGGCAGACTGAATCCGCGGGCCCGCTTGAAAGCGTATTTCATATCGAGATTGACGCCCCACGAACGTTTCCACGTCTCCTGCCCCGTCTCTTCCCGGTTCTGCTGCGTGAACGTCACGGCCACATTCGTCGACAGGGAGTTCTTCCATGTAAGGTTCCAGTTGGGACTGAGCTGATAATTAATCTCCTCCGACCGCGCGGCCCGCTGGATCCTCCGTTCGAACTTGACCGTCATGTCACTCTGTTTGATGAAACGCGAGAGAAAACGTCTCTTCTCGATACCACTCCACTTGAAGGTCAGCGAGGGCCACGACAACCGTTCTGTCTCGGTGGTGCTGCCGCTGACATCAGTGGTGCTCTTGTTGTAGCTCGCCCGTATGTCCACATCGAGGTTCGACGTCACGGCTACACCGGTATTGAAATCGAGCACCAGGCCGCCGGTTGCCCGCGCGGGCGCCTTCTCAATAACGAGAGAATCCACAGTTCCCGATTTACCGGGCACGCCCGCCTCATCGGAAAGGCCGAGCTGATACGCGATGCCGGCCCGCTCGAAAAGACGCTGGTAATTACTGCTGCGGTTTATCCTGATGGCGGTCTTGATCGGTTCTATCTTGCCGATGAAACGAAGAATCTGCTTGGGCAAAATGAGGGGATCGTAACGCCGCCCCTTCGTCGTATCCGGCTCCGCCGCCTTTTTCTGCTCCCCTGTTTCCTCCCCTTCCGTCGGCTCTGTGACTCCCTCCCGCGGTGTTGTTATGCCGAGCTTTTCGAATCCCCCCGCCTCAGGCGTTTCCTCCCGTTCCGGTTCCTGGGTCGGCGGAACGGTTCCGGGAGGAGGGGGCGGCACCGATTCATCCCTGCCCGGGGGCGTTTCTCCCTGTTCGAAGATCGACTCGATCTTGCCCGATTTATCACTCGTCTTCGGCTTCTGCTGCTGCTTGAGCCAATCCTTGAAATCCTCCTTGCGTTCCGCCGAACTGCGCCCCTGACGCCGTCCCGCCCGCTCTATCTCGCCCTCTTCGAGCAGATTCACCATCTGGCCGAAGCGCGTCACGTACCGCGCGACATCGAAATCGAACACGATACTGATGTCACGGTTAGCCGACACGTCACGCGTGCCGAACGGATCCCCCATCTGCCTGATACTCGGCTGCAGGTTCTCCTGGTAGCGGGACTTGTATTCGAAGTTCGGATTAAATTGCGAGAGGAGAAAGAAATTGCCCCGCGGCTGGAACTGGAGCATGATGTTGTGGTTGTACTCGGTCCGGGCACCGATCGGGATTCCGTGAAAATCGTGATCGATGGCGAGATTCCTTTTCTCGTTCATGTTGAAGCTGAGCTTCATCGATTCGAACGGATTGTACAGAGTCGATATCTCGCTATCCATGTTTGCACCGAAACCGGTAGGCCGCTTCACGAATTCACCGGCGCTCAGGGAGTAGTACCTCTTCGTACTGCGCGACGCGCTGCTGGAGTAACTGAAGTTCGACAGCCAGTAACGCCACTTGATGCCCCTGAAGAGCGTGAGCTGGCGGTCCTTGCGGAAGTGGACCTGATAGTTCATGTTGCCGCTCATCGTCCAGGTGGTGTCGAGGGCGCTGTGAGACTTGAGGTTTTTCTTGGAATAGTTAAAGCCTGCCTTCATGTTGTCGAACACATGCTTCATCAGGAAGTTTGTCGATCCCTTCCTGCTCATCGACACGCTGAAGGAGTAATTGTTGTTCACCGTTTTCAGGCTGTCGCGCACCGCTTCGTCGGCGATCTCGACATCGCTCCGCGGTACATACTTGGGGAGTGCTGTCGAGGAATTGTACTTCACCGAGACGGGCAGCTCGAATCCTCCCGTCGGGATGATGTAGTTGACTCTCGTCTTGCCGTTCAGCGAGATACTGTTGCTCGTAACACCGCTTCCCGTTTTCTGCCTCAGCGTGCGGAACTCCGGACCGGTCCGCTGCCAGCCCCCGCTGAGCTGGAATATATTGGCGAAGTTCGACGAGAAACTCAACCGCTCGGCATGATCGATATCGCGCCGCACCCCCCCGAGCTTCAGATCGTTCATGTATATCTGCCCCTCGCGTATCACCCCGCCGCTCAGGTTTCGTACCCCCGCGTAGATATACCGCACCTGGAACAGAGTGGGATCGCCGAGCACCCTGGCGATGTAACGCCGGTCGGGATCGACCGCGTCCGAGATCATCTCGGTTATCATCTCGCTGGTGGATTGAATCTTCATGTTGGTGAGATCGCTCATCGTTATGGTCGCATTGATCCAATCGCCTATATCGTCCGGTGTGATGGGCACCTCGATCTCGTAGTAGTTGAAGCTGTCGTAAGCGACTTGGAGATAGAAGCTGGCGAGGGTGTCGACCCCGTCATTGAGGCCGATCAGCTCGATATCGGGGAAGATGAAGAACCGCATCTCCCGGTACTGGCGGTAATCCTGGCCGGTGCCGAAGAAGCGCTTGATCGATCGGAACGAGGTGCTGTCCTGCAAATTCTCGAATCCGAAGAGCAGCGCCTGCTCGCGGTTCGTGATCCCTTCCTCCTGTTCGACCGAGTAGGGAGAGCGGTAGTCGGGATTCTCCTTGTTATTGATCGTCCCGATCTTGACCAGCATTTCGCCCGAAGGGAGC
>CBFCXB010000352.1:0-3614 GCA_965601905.1 uncultured bacterium
CATTCTATGTCAAGAAACCCGGTAAGCTCAAGATGGATCAGGATTTCAGCGCCTACGACAACCCGTTCTACTTTGAATACTACTACAACGAAGGCGACGCCTGGGCGGTGGTGAACGCCAACACCCACCAGAATCCGCGGATCACCGCCAATCTCGAGGAATTCATGAAGGACGTCGATGGACTGCCGTATTACTACGACGTTTGCGACACATTCTATTTGGCGGGTGAGGTCGCCGACGACTCGCTGTTCGCCGGCTCCGAGATCACGCGCATCGGGTGCGTGCAGGAGGGTGATACCGTCATGTTCGACTTCAGCACCGAATCGCATCTACCGGTGCGGATCATCAAGCAGGGCGGCGCGACATACATCATCCTGGACGATTACCATAAAACCTGCGGTATCATGGCGCCGTTCCACCGCACGATGTACGAGAACGGTGCGATGACCGCCGATTACGTCTGGGAGGAGATCACATTCGACGGGCAGATAGACGACGCGATCTTCGAAGAGAACCGCCCGCCGAAGCAGGAGGGCGCCGGATAGGATTTCAGGGCGCGGCCCACGGCGCATCCCCGTCCGGCCCCGCCCGCGGGATCACTCCTTGAGAGAGGTCATGATCTTGATTGTCGACATCAGGCCCCGGCGCGTTACAATGCCGATGACTGCGCCGTCATCATCCACGACGGGTAACCGTTCGTAACCCTTGCGCATGATCAGTTGCAGCAGCTTTTCCGCAGGATCGCGCGGATGCAGGGCAGAAGCGACGAATGAAGCATTCAACACCTCTCCCACCGTTGCCTCGTGCCACCGCTCACGTGCGACGCTCTTCAGATCCTCGAGTGTGACGATCCCCCGGAGCATATCGTTTTCCACCACGGGGAACGAACTGTAATGGTAGCGGAGAAAATAATCATCCACGAGACTCGACAGTGTGATCGAGGTGTCCACCGTCACCACGTCCGATTGCATGATTTCGGCGACTCTCATGTGCCCGAGCGCCTCCTTGAACGCCACCATTATATAGCCGCTCTTTGCCGCCTGCCGGAGAAAGAAACCGATGAATATCAACCACAAGCCGCCGATGAAACTTCCGTACCTGATAAAGAAGAAGAAACCGGTCAACATCAGGAAAATCGCAAATCCGCTCCCGATCCGGCTCGTGATCCTGGTCGCGCGCTGCACATTTCCGGTCCTGTGCCATATGGCGGCTCGCAGTATGCGACCGCCGTCGAGGGGGAATCCGGGCACCATGTTGAACACGATCACGGCGATATTGAGATTGGCGAGCGAGCGCAAGAGCACCGGAACGATGAAGACGTTGCGGAACAGTAACGATAGAACATAGAAGAGCGCGACAAGGATCACACTCATGAGCGGGCCCGCCGCGGCCATTTTGAGCTCGATGACGGGATCATTGACCTCACGATCCATCTGCGCGACGCCGCCGAACATGAAGAGAGTAATTTTACGGATCGGGATCCCGTTCCGCATCGCGACGAGCGAATGGCTGAACTCGTGCAGGAGGATCGAAACGAAGAGCAGGAGTGCGGTGACAAATCCAACGAGCCAGCGTTCACCGATCGAAAACAGTCCGGGGAAGTTCTCCGGATAGTACCCCGTCGCAAAGGTCCATGTGACCAGCACCAGGATCAGTATCCAGCTCAGATCGAGCTCCACGGGGATCCCGAACAGCCTGAACAGGCGAATTGTTTTCCGGAACATCACGCCCTCTTTCCCGGAACACCGAATCCGTTGAGGTCGGCAGTCTCCCCGCTAATGGAGGGGAAAACACGAGCTGCAACGATTGCATGTCGAACCAACATGCAAACAATATAACACATACGATGCAGCGATGAAAGGTTCGCAGGAGATACCCGGCATCCGCACTCATGAACCGGGCGAATATCGCGAACACATTGATGAGGAGAAACCCGGACGTCCCGGCATCACCCCGTCGATACGCTCGAGAAGCGGCAGATGCCTTCCGCAGGTACAGGACCGCCCGGCAAGCACGGCGAAATCCCCCGTACGATAGCGGAGAAACGGCATATAGAGATTGAATAGATCGGTCACGACAACTTCCCCAGCCTCGCCGGGCAGAGCGGGACGACCGCTCCCCGTGATCACCTCGACGAAGAAAAGATCGGAGAACACGTGAAGCCCGTTGTGCTCGGCGCACTCGTGGGCGAGACCTGCGAATTCCGGCCGGCCGTACCGTTCGAAGACGGGTGATGAAAGAACCGATTCGATAACAGTACGGTGATCCGGTTGGAGCCGCTCGCCACTCGTCAGGATTGCCTTCGCCGGAGGGATGCGTTCGCCGCGATTTTTACAAAACTCGGCAAAAAGCGCGAGCCCCGATGGATACCCGACGATTAGATCGGGCCGGTACCGTTGAATCCGGACAGCATGGCGCCGGAGTGCGGCAGCTGAGAGATCGGAAGAAGACAAATACATGACATTGTTGAAGTAACTCTTCATCGCATCGAAGAACCGCACCCGCCACGAGGCGCCGTACTGTGCGCCCCGGAAAATCGCCTGGCGTCCCCCCACATCGACACCGGCCCAGCGGTACCCGCGCAGGGTGTTCGCCCGGCGCACGGGCCCGGCGGCGCGGTCGCAGGAAAAGCGGATCGGATCCCCCGCCGGTCCGGACACGGTCGAGGCGTACCCCACCGTGAACGGATCGCGTGAGGTGAGGCACGCACCCTGGGTATGCACGATCTCCCTGGTGAGCATCGGCACCTTCCGGAAATCAACGGGATTCTGGATTTCGTTCACACGCAGTCCATGCCCGGCGAACAGATCGCCGTAGTACGGAACGTGGGCATGAATGTGCTCGATGAGGCGCAATAGCAACCGCCACTGAAGGTCCTCCACCTCTTCGGGGGTCAGCCACTGGTTGCGCTCCATCCCGGCAAGCAACTCGAGCACCCTATCGCCGCGCGACCCCCGGTAGACAGGGTAGACGACATTTCTCACGAAGGCCGGGTGCAGCGGCGGAAGCATGCGTTCTCCATCCTCTCACGTGGTCGGGAGTAACTAGTTGAATCACATTGTATTATTTATATCCGCGCCATCATCTCACCATAAAAGTAGCCAAGCAGGATTTGCGCCAACCCGATCCGCCCGGTCCCGATCATGTTCATTGATTGAAAAATCCTCGACCGCCCCGTACAATCGGCTCATGGAACAAAGATTCGACACCGGTGAGGCATGCGCCCGCGAACTCGACCGCGCCGATCCCCTCTCCCGGTTCCGCGACCGGTTCTACATACCTGAGGGTACGCTGTATGTGGACGGTAATTCGCTGGGACTCCTCTCGCTTGATGCCGAACGCTCGCTTCTGCGGGTTGTGCACGAGTGGAAAACGAAGGGTATCAAGGGATGGCTCGACGGCGAGATCCCCTGGTTCTACTTCGCCGAGCGACTGGGGGAGTCGGCCGCGCCCCTTGTCGGCGCGGAACCGAGTGAAGTGGTCGCAACCGGGACGACGACCTTCAATATCCACTCGCTGGTGAGCACACTCTACCGTCCCCGCAGCGGTCGAACGAAGATCATCGCCTCCTCACTCGATTTCCCCACCGATATCTACGCCCTCCGGAGCCAGAT
>CBFCXB010000353.1:0-3603 GCA_965601905.1 uncultured bacterium
CATGGTGGTCGTGACATACCACCCTGCTGCCCTTCTGCGGAATCCGAACCTGAAGCAGGCCGCGTGGGAAGACATCAAGATGGTGCGCGGGATGTACGATGAGGCCCGGGAGCGCGGCTAGCCCGCGTCGTGATGCACGGCGTGCGCGCCGGCCGACGGTTCGCCGGGTGACCGGGATTCCACACTGCACGCCCGCGCCGGGAAAGGTGACGTGATGGAGTACGATGCCGACAAATTCGAGCGTGTGCCGCCGCAAGCGGTCGAGGCGGAACGGGCCGTGCTCGGGGGGATGCTCCTCGACCCCGAGGCGGTGACCAAGGCGGTCGAGATCGTCTCGGCGGAGGCGTTCTACCGCCCCGCCCACCAGTGCATCTTCCGCGCGATGATCGCGCTCTTCATGAAGCGGGAGCCGATCGATGCGATGACCCTCGCAGAAGAGCTCGGCAGGGCGGGGAGCCTCGATGATGTTGGCGGTATGACCTACGTGACCGATCTGGTCGACAGCGTTCCCACCGCCGCGAACATCGAGTACTACGCAAAGATCGTGCTCGACAAGTACATCCTCCGGCAGCTCATCAGCGCCTCCTCCGAGATCGCCGGTGAGAGCTACCGGGGCGGTGAGAATGCGGATTCCCTTCTCGACTGGGCGGAGCAGAAGATATTCAAGATATCCGAGTACCGCGTCAGCCAGGGATTCTCCCATATCAAGGATGTTCTCAAGGATCGGTTCGAGGAGATACAACGCATCCACGAGACGCGGGAGAGCGTGACGGGGCTTTCCAGCGGATTCATCGATCTCGACAAGTACACGGCGGGATTTCACCCGAGCGATCTTGTCATCGTCGCCGGACGCCCATCGATGGGCAAGACGAGCTTCGCCCTGAACGTGGCCCAGTATGTCGGTCTGGAGGCGAAGAAACCGGTCGCGGTATTCAGTCTCGAGATGTCGAAGGAGCTGCTCGTCCAGCGGCTTCTCTGCTCGGAGGCGCAGGTCGACGCGCAGAAGGTACGGCGGGGTTTCACCACGGCGAAGGATATCGAACGCCTCACCAACGCAGCCGGTCTTCTCTCCGAGGCCCCCCTCTTCATCGACGACACCCCCGCCCTCTCGGCGCTCGACATGCGCGCGAGGGCGCGGCGGCTCAAGGCGGAGTACGACCTCTCGCTCGTCATCGTCGATTATCTCCAGCTCGCCCGGTCCAGCGAACGCTCCGAGAACAGGCAGCAGGAGATCTCGTCGATCTCGCGATCGATGAAGGCCCTGGCGAAGGAGCTCAACGTGCCGGTGATGGCGCTGTCGCAGCTCTCGCGTGCCGTCGAAACGCGGGGGAAGGATCATCGTCCGATGCTGTCCGATCTCAGGGAGTCGGGCGCCATCGAGCAGGACGCCGATCTCGTACTTTTTCTTTTCCGCCCGGAGTTCTACGATCCCGACGATCCCGAGAAGGAGGGGAAGGCGGAACTGATCATAGGGAAGCAGCGAAACGGCCCCACCGGCATGATCAAGCTGATGTTCGAAAAGCAGTACACCCGGTTCCGTTCGATGGCGCCTGTCGAGGTGGAGAAAGTCGGGGAAGGGTACTGAGGCGCAAGCTCCCCGGCGGAGAATCGGTGCGGGTGCGGTATCCGCGGAGGTTTCATCGGTGTCCTTTTTCGTCCTGCTCGGCAGATCGTTCCTCGAGTTCATAGAAGAGGTCGGCGGGGTCTTCATTCTTCTCGTACGTGTCATCGAGCTCCTTCCACGGACATTCGCGAACATCCGGAATACACTCATCCAGATGGAACGGATCGGCATCGGCTCGATACCGCTCGTGCTGGTGACATCGCTCTTCGTCGGCGCCGTGACCTCGATTCAGGCGGCTTACCAGTTCCACGGGTATGTCCCCCTCATGTACCTCGGGACGGTGGTCGGCAAATCGGTGATTCTCGAGCTGGGGCCGGTTCTGACCGCCCTGGTCGTCGGTGGGCGCGTGAGCGCCTCGATCGCCGCCGAGCTCGGCACGATGAAGGTCACGGAGCAGATCGATGCGATGGAGATGATCGCCGTAGATCCGGTGGAGTTTCTCGTTCTGCCCCGGCTAGTGGCGGCGACGATCATGCTTCCCGTTCTTACGATATTCTCCGATCTCCTCGCTATTCTCGGGGGTATGGTGGTGGCCAATATATCGATCGGGGTGACCTTTAACACGTTCGCAAGCGGTCTGAAGCTCCTCTTCCGGTATCAGGATCTCGCCGGCGGACTCATGAAGACGTTCGTGTTCGGCTTGATCATCGCCCATATGGGATGCTATCACGGATTCGTCACGAGGGGTGGGGCGGAAGGGGTCGGACGGGCGACGATGCGGGCGGTCGTCTCGTCGTGCCTGTTGATATTGATCTCGAACTACCTGCTCGCTTCCGTCATCTTCCGTATCATCTTTCCCCCCGCGTAGGGGCGGCGGAGGAGCCGGGAGGCGCGCGCCAGGTTGAACGATATGGCAAACGATACTATCTGTCACGATACGATCATACAGATGCGCGGCGTCAGAAAGACGTTCGGCCCGCAGATAGTGCTCGACCAACTGGGCCTCGATATCTACCGGTGCAAGACACATGTCGTTATCGGGCCCAGCGGCTGCGGGAAGAGTGTACTGCTCAAGGTCATGACCGGTCTCTTCACCCCCGATGAAGGGGAGGTACTGTTCGAGGGGGAAGATATAACGAAATTTACGCGGAAAAAGCTATTTCAAATGAGAATACACTTTGGTATGCTCTTCCAGGGTGCCGCCCTCTTCGATTCGATGACGGTCGGGGAGAACGTCGCGCTTCCTCTCAAGAAGCACACGGACATGGATGACGCGGAGATCGGACGTGTCGTGTGCGAGAAGCTCAGTCTCGTGGGGCTCACCGATGTGTATGATAAATACCCGGCCGAGATGAGCGGCGGTATGAAGAAGAGGATCGGACTCGCGCGGGCAGTGGTGATGAATCCCAAGGTGGTTCTCTACGACGAGCCCACGACGGGATTGGATCCGATCATGGCCGATGTGATCAATGAGCTGATCTGCCAGTTGCAGCGCGATCTCGATATCACCTCGGTCATTGTAACCCACGATATAAAAAGTGCTTACAAGGTAGGGAACCATATTGCGATGCTTCATGGTGGATCGATCATATTTACCGGCACGCCTCGGGAGGTACAGGGGACCGACCATCCGATCGTGCGACAGTTCATCGAGGGGAGGGCCGAGGGGCCGATCAAGGCCGTGTGATCGTGCACGGTTCCGTGGAACAAACGCCGTCGTGGCGCCCGGCTGACTTCAAACATTCGTGACAGGGCCTCGCCGGAGGCGGCGGCCGCAACAGTCGAGGAGCGTTACATGAATCAGAAATCTCTGGAGTTTCGTGTCGGGCTGACGATATTCATCGCGGCCCTGATCCTCGCCATCGGGCTGATGTGGTTCCAGGGATTCAAGATACGCAGGAGTACGTACCGTCTGAACGCCGTCTTTCCGATGGTCGGCGGTATCGATCATGGCGACGAGGTCAGTGTGAACGGCGTCGAGAAGGGTGAGGTGGAGCGTGTCTTGCTTGGCGAGCACGACGTTCTCATCACGATGAAGC
>CBFCXB010000354.1:0-3584 GCA_965601905.1 uncultured bacterium
CGATGGCTCTTCCCCGGCGACCGGCGGCTCCTCCTCAGTCCGTGGTGCGGGAGTTGCGGGCTTCTCCTTGGCAACGGCGGTCTTGGTGCCGGTCACGAGGCGTACCGTCCCGCCGGCGTCCAGAATCGCCTTCTCCGCCGAACGGCTAATGGCATCAACCTCGATATCGAGCGCGACGGCAAGTTCGCCACGGCCGAGGATCTTGACGGGGAGAGACGTCTTCCTCACGAGACCGGCTTCGAGGAGCGTTTCCCTGTTGATCTTCGATCTCTTACCGAAACCGTTGAGGCGGTCTATATTCACGACCTGGTACGAGGTCTTGAATATATTCGTGAATCCACGCTTCGGAACGCGTCTCTGCAGCGGCATCTGCCCACCCTCGAACCAGGGAGGCATGCCGCCGCCTGAGCGCGACTTCTGTCCCTTCATCCCCCTCGTGGCCGTCTTTCCGTGGCCGGAACCGGTACCGCACCCGACCCTCTTGCGTTTCTTGACAGCTCCCCGTGCGGGACGTATATCGCTCAACTTCATCTGTGCCAGCTCCTTATACACCGCGAAATAATCATGCCGTGCCGTTTACTCCCCTTCCGCATCGGATGTCCCGTTATGGGCGGACGCATCTGATTTGGCACCTCCCTCATCAGCGCCGGAAGATCGGTCGGTGGCAGCAGGCGCTTCGAGCACGGTGAAGGTGGAAGGAGTCTTCGATGCGGTTGGGACATCCTTCTCGTCGATCTCTTCCCACGTCACCAAGTGTCGCACCTTCTGCAGCATCCCCCTGATCTGCGGGGTATCGTTCTTGTACAGGGTACGGTAGTTCTTCCTGAAGCCGAGGGAGATCATCACCCGCTTGTGCTTCCTCTCCTGAGAGCCGATCACGCTCCGCACCTGCGTTATCCTGATTTTCTTGGCCATCTATGCTTCCTCGCTCTTTACATACTGCAAACCGACTAAAACGCACGGCAGCAGCACGATGGACCCCCGTCACAATACCCGGGGTACGTTTCTTGTCACTCCGCCGGGGCGCTATCACCCTTCGCCGCGTCGGGCACTCCGCCCTGCGCCGCGTCGGGCACTCCGCCCTGCGCCATTTCTGGCGTCTCGCCCTTCGCCGCGTCGGGCACTCCGCCCTGCACCCCGCCGGGCACCCCGCCAGGCACTCCGCCAGGCACTCCGCCCATCGCCGCATCCGGCGTCTCGCCGGCCTGATCCTCCTGCTCCTTCATACCGAAGAGTTTCTTGATCGAGATCTCGCGCTTCCTGGCAAAGTCCCTTGCGCTCTTCAGATTCCGTAAACCCTGCATGGTCGCCTTTACCATATTGTGAGGGTTGTTGGAACCGAGGGACTTGGTCAGGATATCCTTCACACCAGCCGCCTCGAGCACGGCACGCACCCCGCCGCCGGCGATGACACCCGTTCCAGGGGAGGCGGGCTTGAGCAGCACCCTCGCCGCCCCGAACCGCCCGACCACCTTGTACGGTATCGTTTCACCGACCATCGGGATCCGGATCATGTCCTTACGCGCGGCTTCGTTGGCCTTACGGATCGCATCGCTGATCTCATTCGCCTTGCCGAGCCCGATGCCGACCTTGCCCATGCCGTCACCAACGGCCACCAGGGCATTGAAGCTGAAACGTCTTCCACCCTTGACCACCTTGGCTACGCGATTGATGTGAATTGTATGCTCCAGGTACTCGGGAGCAGCCTCGTCTCTTCTTTCTCTCTGCAACTACTGCACCCCCATCATGGGTGAGTGACCGTGCCGGTTGACGGAACGGTCACAAAATTAAAACTCCAAACCGTTCTTTCGGGCAGCTTCGGCCAGTGTGGCCACCCTGCCGTGATAGAGATACCCGCCGCGATCGAAAGCGACGCTTTTGATTCCCTTCTCGACGGCCGCCCGGGCGATGGTCTCACCCACGTACCGCGAGCGCCGCATCTTGATACCCTCTGGTTTTCCCTTCTTCTTGCCGTCGCCTGCCGGCTCTGTCTCCGGCGGTAATTGAATCTTCAGACTCGAAGCGGACACGAGCGTTCTTCCGGTGTCATCGTCGATGATCTGCCCATAGATATGACCAAGGCTACGAAATACTGCCAGCCGCGGTCTCCCGGCCGTTCCGCGGATCCTTCGCCGCACCCGTCGATGGCGATCTTTGCGCGCCTCTCGCTTTTCTCGATTTCTGTTTCCCACGGTATCGACACCTCACTTCGATTATTCACAGTGCCCGGACGGCGCTATAATCCGGTACCGACAGCGGCCTTGCCGGCCTTGCGCCTGATCTGTTCCCCGGCGTAACGGATGCCCTTGCCCTTGTACGGTTCCGGCGGACGGTAGGTGCGAATCTCGGCAGCCGTCTGACCTACCTTCTGCTTGTCTATGCCGGAAACCCGTATCTTCTTCGGATCGGGAACCTCGATCGTGATGCCCTCCACCGGTCCGTAATGAATCAGATGGGAGTACCCGAGGCTCAATACAAGGATTGCACCCTTGAGTTCCGCGCGGTATTCCACTCCCTCTATCTCGAGCTCCTTGGTGAATCCGTTCGAGACGCCCTGCACCATATTGGCGATCAGCGTCCGCGTCAATCCGTGGAGCGACTTGTGCTGGTTCGACTCCGTCGGGCGCTTCACCACTATCTCGTCGGACCCGATATCGATAATCATATCGGGATGAAGCTTTTGATGCAGTTCCCCCTTCGGACCCTTGACCGTCATCACCACGCCCTTCATCTCGGTCTGCACTCCGGCGGGGATCGGTATCGGATTCTTTCCAACACGTGACATGCTCAGTAAAACCTCCATCAACAGGCGAAAACGGTCGATGCGCACCACTCCGCTACCAGATATGGCAGATAACCTCGCCGCCCACTCCGAGAGCCCGGCACTCCTTGCCGGTCAGCACTCCCTTCGAGGTGGATATTATGGCGGTCCCGTATCCACCCATTACCCTCGGAATCTCCACCTTTGTAACATATACCCGACGACTCGGAAGGCTGATCCGTCTCAGGCCCTCGATCGCGCAGACGCTCCGCTCGTTGTATTTGAGGTAAACCCTGAGCTGCCCCTGGAGACCGTCGTCGATGTACTTAACATTGTCGACGTATCCTCCCTCGAGCAGTATCTTGGCTATCCTCGCCTTTATCTTCGAAGCGGGCATATCCACGTGGCTCTTCTTGCTAATGATCGCGTTTCTGATCCTCGTCAGCATGTCTGCAATCGGATCGGTCATCATCGTGCCTTCACCTCAACTCGCAATAACAATCCTCGTGTCGATTTACCAGCTCGCCTTTACCACGCCGGGGACCTTGCCCTCAAGCGCGAGCTCGCGAAAGCAGATTCGGCAGATGCCGAACTTGCGAATGAACGCTCTCGATCTTCCGCAGCGACTGCAGCGGTTGTAGCCGCGAACCTTGAATTTCGGTTCTCTCTTCGCCTTCGCTATCAAGCACTTCTTTGCCACATATCCTCCTTGTAACGCTAACTTATCCGAAGTGGCGTGCCGAGAAGCAGTATGAGCTCCCGGGCTTCTTCATCGGTCTTTGCAGTCGTCACAATCGTGATATCCATCCCCATGATCTTGAGT
>CBFCXB010000355.1:0-3583 GCA_965601905.1 uncultured bacterium
AGCGGTAACCGGGAAGAACGTGGTATGGCGATAAGCCGGATGCTCAAAATGCAGCACCACGCACTTGTTGTTCATGACGAGAATGTCTTTATTGTTTTTAGAATCGCCTTGCTCGGTGCCGGCATTTGAAAATGTTGTGTAACTGATTGTTTTCACTTTGGTTGACATCTTGAAAATCGGTTTTATTCACCAAGAAGATCGTCGCCGAGACGAAACTAATCATTCTTAGGGGATTTTTCGTAAGATTCCTGGTTGTCATTTCGAACATATTTCGTTACGTTGTGTTGAATGGTTCACTGATTGATGGACATCTGAACGCGATTCGTTCCAGGGAGAAGGATGCCACACGGCATATTCACGAGGCCGAGGTCCAAGCCGCCGCGACCCTCGAGGCGGTGCGCGAGGACAGGGAATTGTACCCTCATATTGAAGAATTGTTACAATCCTACCTTGGAGGACAGGGGAAGTTACCTTCTTGTGGCGGGACGGGTTCTTCCTCTGTCCGCAGAGGTAGGATCAGTGTTCTTGTCGTGTCAACAAGATTTATGACGAAATTTTTGAAATGTTCGACGCGTGGTGATGCGCAGAATGCTCAAGCAATACTCCCAAAGACATGAGTGCCGAGCAAAATGCTAACTGAAGTCCCGTCACGAAATAAATTAATAGTCCTGCCGCAAGTTTGATCTTTGCCCCGTCACAAATCTGCCTAAATGTCCCGTCACAATACTAGCCAAAGTCCCGCCTGACTATTAAGTAATGCCGCGATTGCGCGGTGAAATTTACAAGCACTTTCTGTCCCGCCAGAAAGGCACATTACCATGAATTCCCAAAAAGTAGCTGGAATAATGCTGATAATCCTTCGACTGCCAGCGATAGTATTGCTATTGATTCAAATAATAATATACGTGAAACAATAATACCATTTTTAGTCATATTGACCACGCCTATATGAGCTGTTCTACGTCTATGTTAATTTCTGTGAGTGTTCTTGCGTCCCGACCGGCGCCTCATGAAAAACCGCTATGTCGACAGGATCGTCGAGGTGCTGCCCGATATGCTGCCCGATACGCCGGAGATCCGCCGGATCAGGCGGCATCTTCTCAGCCACATTGATGCGATGCTGCGATAATTTTCCACGATACATCCGAAATCGTTCCCTCAACACTCATTTTCCTGAGATTCTTAGTTGTTATTTGATACATGTTTCGTTATTTTAATCGAACTGATTACTGCCATGCACGGCGCAAGTGTGATCCGCCGTGCTGGCCGTTACATGTGCAGGATCAGCATGTTGACTTCGAGAGGTGTTGTATGATCGAGGAGCATCTGAAGTCGGTTCGTTCCAAGGAGGACGATGCCAAGCGGCGTATTCGCGAGGCCGTGATCGAGGCCGCCGCGACCCTCGAGGCGGCGCGCGAGGGGGGGGAGCAGCGGCTGGAGCAGGTGCGGGCCGAGGCGTCCGAGCGGGCGCGCGCACTCCTCGCCGAGGCGAAAAAACGTGCCGGGGAGAAGATCGAGGCCATGCGCGCCGACAGCGAAAAAGCGCTCTCCGCGCTGGAGGATGCCGCCGCGGAGAACGAGGAACGGGCGCTCCGGATCATTGTTGATTCGTTTCGGGATAAATTGTAACGGGCCGGACGGCGGAGGGGCCGGCCGACCCCCCGCGATCCGGCACGAACGTGAGAGCGGTAACCGGGAAGAACGTGGTATGGCGATAAGCCGGATGCTCAAAATGCAGCTTCTCGGACACTCGTCCGTGACTGGTGAGGTCAAACGATGCCTTCGCGAGACGGGGGTTATCGAAGTGACCGATGTCTCCGTCGGCGAGCGTGAGAGCCGCTACGAATCGGAACCCACGCGGGAAGCGGAGCGCCTGTTCGAATTGACCGAGACGGCCCTCGCATTCCTCGATCGGTACACGGAGAAGCAGTCGCTCCTCGAGCGGTTGGCCAAGGGGCCGATACGGATTTCGCGTGAGGAAGCGGAACGGCTCGCACGGGAGGTCCCGGTCGAGGAGATTTCGCGCCGCTCCCTCGAGCTGCAAAACATGATACGCGCGAGCCGCGACGATATCGCGCGGAGTGAGCAGATGTGCCGATCTCTCGAGCCCTGGCGCGATTTGCGCGTTCCGCTGCAGGAACTCACGACGGACTCGTGCGAGTTACAGCTCTGGGCGATACCCGAGAAGACCGCCGGAGGGGTGCTCGATGCGGTAAAGGAGCGTTTTCCCCTCACCCATTTCGAAGAATGTTCCCGCTCCGGCGGCAGGGTATACACATGCATGATCTGTCGCCGCGACGAATCGTCCGCAATCGGCGAGGCGCTCAAGGAATTGGAGTGCGTGCGCAGCGTGTTCGGTGATGTGCGGGGGACACCGGCGGAGGTCCACTCGGCCCAGGGAGAGTTGCGCAGCGAGCTGGAGCGGACAATAGAGGCGGCGCAGCGTGAGGTGAAGGATTTACTCTCTCACCGCGAAACGCTCCTCGTGCTCTCGGATTTCTACCGGGAACGCATCGGGCTGAACCGAGTCGAGCAACATTTTCATCGCACCGACAGCACCTTCCTCCTCGAGGGATGGATCCGCTCGGAGGACAGGCGATCGATCGAGAAGGAGCTTGCGGCCCGTTTCGAGGACATCGCACTGTCATTCCGTCAGCCGGCCGATGACGAGGAACCTCCCATACACCTCGCAAACCGCCCGGTCATCCGGCCCTACGAGTTTATTACGACGCTGTATGGGAGACCCGTGCATAGTGAGGTCGATCCGACGCCGCTGTTAGCCCCGTTCTTCATCGTTTTCTTCGCCCTGTGTCTCACTGATGCAGGGTACGGTCTCGTCCTCTCGGCGTTCAGCGCTGTATTCATCCGGAAGTTCAAGCCCGTCGGAGGGATGGGCAAGCTTCTGAAACTCCTGTTCATGGGTGGAATCGTAACCGCCGTCATTGGCGTTGTCACGGGCGGAATCTTCGGTATCGACGCCGCGGCGCTCCCCGCGCTCGTTCAGAACTTCGTCTTCATAAATCCACTCGAGGAACCGATGAAAATGCTGAATATCGCGTTTCTCATGGGACTCGTTCATATCCTGTTCGGCATGGGAATCAGGATGACCGCCAATTTCCGGGCGGGCCTCGTGGCGGACGCCCTCTTCGACGATCTCCTCTGGATACTGTTTCTCATGACGCTCGCCCCCCTCGGCTTCTCGGCCATACTCGACGGAGAGGTGCCCTCCGGGGTGCTTTCGATCAGCAAATGGGCTTCCCTGGCTATCATGGGGGGGATATTCCTCACCGGCGGGAGGAAGAAGAAGGGTCTCGTGCGGAAGTTGCTGGGGGGGCTTATCGGATTCTATGACGTCGTGGGGTATTTCGGGGATGTGCTCTCCTACGCCCGCCTTCTGGCGCTCGGTCTGGCGACGAGCGCAATCGCGCTGGCCGTAAACGGCATCGCGGGTATGGTCAAGGGATTGCCATTCTACACGGGGTATATCGTGGCGGTTCTCGTGCTCGTGCTGGGACACGGGTTCAACCTCGCGGTCAACACGCTCGGGGCGTTCGTTCATTCTGGACGTCTCCAGTACCTCGAG
>CBFCXB010000356.1:0-3580 GCA_965601905.1 uncultured bacterium
AATGCTGCGCTTCAGCAAATCTTGGGCGCACTATCGCTACGAGGATACAAATACTAGTTTTCCTCTTATTCCCGAGCCTGAAATACCCAAGGAGGAGCGCGACGCGCAAGCGCTCGACGTGGCATACCAAGGGCTTGCCGCCATACGCCCTGGATTTATCATCCTCATCGGGCGGGGTTACAAGAGTTGGTATCCCTTATCGGTGGCGTCCGATCTGAAAGCGGCACTCGCCAAAATACCGGCACTCGCCAAGCGCCGCTATCAGAATATGTACGGCGAGTGGGTATATGAATCGGTCAAAATCGGCGGCTATTTCTTTAGCCCAACAGTTGTTGCCGACTTCGCGGTGAAGTGAGGTGATACCAATGCTATCAAGAATTTTATATGCCCTGATAATCGCTATTGTGCTGTGCCCCTCCGAGGGCGAGACGACGAATGTCGTCAGCACCAGGGTAATCCTTGAGATACAGCCGGAAGTGTACAATCTCGGCGATTACTTCTCCAGCGCGGCGAATCAGGTTCTTATCGACAGCAACTATACGTTCCTGCAGAGTGTCGAAGGTGAGGGACTTGGCGATGTGACCATGGAGGAGATAGGTGCATGGCTTGACGGTTCCGAAGGCTCCTACGGCATCCTCGAGTATGGCGGGCACGGCAATAATGATGGCGAAACCAGCGGTGAGACGTTTGCGACCTATGAGCAAGCGATCAATAAGAAGAATAACCTTATTGAATGGCTGTACTTCGACGCCGAGGACCTTGTTGTTCTCCCGAGAGGCAGCTTCTTCGCACTTGGTCTCACTCCCGCCTACACGAACAACACACCGAGCGGCTGCAGCGTAGCTTTCATCTCCACCTGCAACGGTGATGCGGCGGGGGATTTCAACGCGAGCTGCAAGGTTACCGGGACCGGAACGGCAACGAATGCGCAACTCATGGCAAGCTTCAACTGTCTCATGTCTTGGATCGAGGACCCGAGCTACCGCACGATCGACCTGGCTGCCGACCGGTGCCTGGCGACATGCGCTAACTGGGTATTCACCGTCTCGAACGGCGACTGGCAGCTGTTCGACTTCGGCAATCCCGCGGCGACCGTGTACGGCGGGTGACGAGCCAGTACGAGACGGAGAGCTACATCGTGGAGGGAGCGCCCGCTCCCGTCGGGCCCTGGCAGACGGTTGCGGTGGAGCCGCCGACGGTCGGCGACCACGCCGTCGCCGTCGGACCCAACGCTTACTACCGGCTGCTCGAGATCGAGCGTGACGGCGGCATGCTCATACACGGCATTGCGGTGGACTCTCAGCCCGCCGAGCCGGTCTCGGCGGAGCCGCCGTCGCTCGATGAGCTGCATGCGATCATCGCCGAGCGGAGGGCGGCGCTCATCGCCTCGCTGGAGCCGGGAGAGAGGACAGCTGAGGGCGACACGATGCTCATTGTGACGACGGATTCGCTCGCCGGCGAGTGCTCGTACGGCATCGCGGATTACTGGAGTCTCCATGGCGCGGAGGTTTCCCTCCTGACGGTCGACGGATTCGATCCGGATCCCAACGTCCGGCGGGCGCAGCTGCGCGCGGCGATCGTTGATGCCGCCGGCGGCGGGCTCGACTGCGTTCTCTTCGTCGGGGATGCCAACGACCACGTCCAGTTCGACATGGCCGAGGAAGGCCCCGAGTGGTGGCCGCCATCATGGGACGTCATTCATGACCACTACGTCGCCGTCGGCTTCCCGCCCGGCGGGCAGCCGAATCATGACCTGATACCGGCATGGTACGAGCCCGACACCCTCCCCCGGGGGCAGAACACCGCTTACACCCTCCCCTACGTTCCATACCTCGGCGGGTACGCGGATATCGACGGGGATGACATTACCGATATTCCCTGGGGGTGCCTGCCGTTCACGACCGCCGAGCAGGTCGCCGGGTACGCCTGCAAACTGTGGACGCTCTCTCCGACCGTTTCCGGCGCTTCCCATGTCGCTTTCTATATATGCGATCGGGATTACCAGTTCGTCGGGGACGGCGCGGTGGCGCGCGCCGGTGCCGAGGCGGTCGAGGCAATGCTTCCCCCGTGGGTGAATCGGAGCCACTTGTACGTGACGGACTATCCCGACGATGGGGAGCGCAACACGGCGGCGGCGGAGTTGTGGAACGGATCGAACGCGGGCATCCATGTCCTGATGGGATCGTACAGCAACCGGTACAAGCCCGCGGATTTTTTCGACAAAGTGATCGGTGTGAATCCCTGGCACATGGGGATGCTCGCGCCCTACATGAACTACTATCCCCTCGTCATCGCCAACTCGTGTGGAGGGGGCGACTGGGTGCGGACGGAGGATCCCCAGCTCGGAACGCCCATTCTCGAGGAGTTCCTCGCTGCGAACGACCGGGGGGCCTTGGCCTGGGTCGGACCCTCGGTCGGCACGTGGCAGCACGCGGCCGTGCTCTTCGGGGAGTACCTCATCGAGGAGCTCTACGCCGATCCCGCGCGCTCGATGGCGGCGAGCTTTCTGGTCGCCCAGCAGCGGATGCGGGAGGATGAGGAGCTCGATGCGCCGACCAGGCTCGTCGCGCGGTCGATGTGCTTCTTCGGTGATCCGCTCGCCCCGTTGAACGAACTTGCCGTCGTAGTGGCCACTGACCGGTCCGAACTCCCGCCGATCTTTGAACTCCAGCAGAACGTTCCGAACCCGTTCAATCCCGTGACGACGATCAGGTACTCGATCCCCGAGGCGGGTCAGGTGCGGTTGACGGTGCATGACGTGGCGGGGCGATTGGTGCGGACTCTGGTGGATGAGGACCAGGCGCCGCGCGCGGGGGGATACACCGTTACGTGGAACGGCACCAATGATGCGGGGCGACCGGTCGCGAGCGGCGTCTACTTCTGCCGACTCTCGGCGAACGAATCATCGCAGACGAAGAAGATGGTGGTTCTGAAATAGGCATCCGTTCGATGCCCAGCTCAACAGCGCATCGATCCGCTGCGGCATCATCAATTCTGCGATCCGCGGGGCGAACTTCCAGAATGAAGACACCGCGATCGTTCAATCAATACCGCTTGCAGAAAGAGTGTTTCAACTGTCCAAAGTGTCCGATGCTTGAGGTACAGATTAATAAATAACTTACGCGAAATGTGATCATTTGGGGTGTCCCATTGAAACACTTTCATTGATGGATTGGCGGCGCTCGTGTGCGCAAGTTCCCCGGCGCGCGGCCGGCACCCTGCACATTCTCACTCGATACAGCTCACGCCATTTCAAGTCGATGCAAAGCCGCCGTCGTTTGTGCGGCTGATTTTAATCGCTGAATTCAGCTCCGTCGATCCTATTGGAATCATTCTTGTAATAGTAATGAGGACAGCGACGGTAAAAACCGTTACCCCCCATTGTTGATAAACCAACTTCTGGTTGGCCGCCGTTGCAGGTCCCCACTCGGGGCTCTCCACCCCGAGTGGGGAATAATTCCTAAATTCCAATCGATTCATTCAATTTAAAATCTAATAACCCCCGCAGGGCAGTGTGCCGCGGGCTTGCCTGTGGGTATCTACGCTCGGAGGGGAGAGCACTTCAGAGGGGAGTAATTCC
>CBFCXB010000357.1:0-3554 GCA_965601905.1 uncultured bacterium
CCGGCCCGATCAAGGCATACGGTAAACCGGTCCAGGGTCCCGATCACAAGGAGCGCCAGGATCGTCCGATCGAGCTCGGTGTCTCGGGCGGCAACATCAACGACATCGCGAACGGGTATTGCTGCGGCGGAACGCTCGGCGCACTCGTCACCAACGGGACGCAGTATCTCCTCAGCAATTCGCATGTTTTCGCGAACGATATCGCCGAGAGCGCGGGCGATCCCGACATCGCCCAGATCGGCGACCTGATCGTCCAGCCGGGACTGATCGATGTCTCCTGTTACCAGTATGAAGACGACGCCGTCGGGACACTTGCCACGCTCTCGAGCCTCGTGCCGGCGACCAATGTCGATGTGGCCGTGGCCGAGGTTATCACCGGCAAGGTCAAGACGGACGGCTCGATCCTCGAGATCGGCACCATCTCGTCCACGACGGTGGCCGCGTATGTCGGGCAGGATGTCAAGAAGAGCGGCCGGACGACGGGTCTGACCCGCAGCAGTGTCGATGGTCTCAATGCGACCGTCAATGTCGGTTACGAGGACGAGTGCAACGGTGTGCCGTTCACCGTTCAGTACACCGGCCAGATTCTCATCACAAACCGGGCCAGCAAGTTCCTCGGCAGCGGCGATTCCGGATCGCTCATGGTCGAAGACGTGAGCACGGATCCCGGTGCGATCGGCCTGCTTTACGCCGGTGGCGGTCAGATTGCCGTCGCGAACCCGATCGATGACGTGCTGAATTACCTCGGTGATGAGCTCGGCGGCACGTTCACGATGGTCGGTAACTAGGGGGAATCGAGGGACCGGTTTACATTCTCGAGCGTCCTCTTTTAAAATGGTGTCCGCTACCGGGGGTCTTTGTTGGTACGTTTATAATTATTATTTTTTATTTTTTAAATTGGGTGTCCTCTCCTTTTTTTCGGGCACACCGCTGTATGATACGCCGTGCTGGAGAGTCGATTCAGTGCGTGTACCGAGGCGGCCCAGGAGGTGATGATAATGTGGAGATGCGTTGTTGCCGGGGTGCCGGGCGCACTGCCGGCCGTCTTTGCAATGGCCGCACTTATCGTGCTGGCTTCCGGTTGCAGCAACGGTTCCCGGGAAGGAGGAGAGGGGGAAACAATGTCGATCGATGATATCAAGATTGTCATGGAGGCACATGTCGACGAGCTGATGGCGATATCGGGAGTCGTCGGCGTCGCCATCGGCGCCCTCGATGACGGCACGCCGTGCATCAGGGTGCTGCTGCTCGAGGATTCGCCGGAGCTCCGCAGCAGAATACCGCAGAAGCTCGACGGCCATCCCGTAGAGATCGATGTAACGGGGGAGATACGGGCGATGCCTGACGAGGAAAAGTGATTCCTACGGGCTCCCTACCTCGTGCGGGAAGTATTCGTGGAGTTTCCTCCGTACAACGACGTTGATTGATTCCGCCCACAGGTCGACCGGGTTGAGGTCGTCGGTGAGGACCGGGGCGCCGTTTGTATCCGGTTCGAAACGGTTGTCCCACGCGTGGACGCGGTCGTATTCGGCGCTGATCCGTTCATCGGGAGGGGGAAGCTCGTACGGCAGCTCGATGGGCCGTTGTGCGGCGAAAAGGATAACATTTCCCACAGTGCCGGGCGGCTCGGCGATGGGGAGAGCCCGTACGTGCGGGAACCGCGCGCGCAGGGTCGCGGCGACCGAGCGGACGATCAGGTCGTTCCACCCGTTTGCGATCACGTTCAGTACGAGGAATCCGTCGGGGGCGAGTCGCGCGGCGGCGAGAGCGAAGGCCTCGCGCGTAATGAGATGAAACGGGATCGAGCTGCTACCAAATGCATCGAAGACGATGATGTCGTACGTCTCGGGACTGGTGGCGAGAAAGCGCCTTCCGTCCTTGTGAACCACCGCGGCCTCGGAAGGATTGAGACCGAAGAAACGGTAGGCGACGTCGGTGACGGCCGCGTCGATCTCGACCGCCGTAACCTCCCAGCCGTCCCCCGCGAAGTGCTTGGCGATCGATCCGCCGCCGAGGCCGATGAGGAGGCACCGTCCCGGTGTATCGAAGAACCGGCGCGAGAGGTCGATCACGTTTACATACTCCGAGGATGTTTCCCATGTGCCCGGCTTGACCTCGGTATGTATGAAACCGTCGATGAGAAGGAATCGGCCGCCGAGATAGTCGATGACCCGAATCTCCCCGTACGGGCTCTGCTGCTCGTGCACGATGCCGTGCACGGTGCCTGCAGAGTCGCCCGGTGAGAGGATGACCCACACGATGCCGCATGCGATGACGGCGAGCGGCACGACGAGCCGCGCCGCCGCCCGGCGATTGTGCAGCGCCATCAGGGAGGCGGTCACGACGAGCAAAACGCCGATCGCGGTCACGAGCCGCGCGACGCCGACATGCGGCACGAGGATGAATCCGGTCAAAAGGGCGGCAACCACGCTGGCCACGGTCGAGATCGCGTAGAGATTGCCCGCCGTTCGTCCGACCTCGGCGAGAGAACCGGTCCGCAGCTTGATCGCGTACGGGCTGATCATGCCGAGGAGCATGAGCGGTGGGAAGAAGAGGATAACCGCCGCGGCGAGCACCGCGACGCGGAGGCCGAGCGGCTCGAACACGCTCAGGACGGGTCCCTGGATCCATGCAACGATGAGCAGCCACACTCCCGCGCCGCCGAGCAGCACTCCGAGACGCTGTGCGGTCGCACCCCGGTCCGCCCAGCGCCCCCCGAGGGCGTATCCGACGCTCAGCGCGGCGAGTGTTACCGTTATGAGAGCCGACCAGAGGTAGAGGCTCACTCCGTAGAACGGACCGAGGATGCGGGTGCCGAGTATCTCGACGGCGAGTATCGAACCGCCGCTGATGGAAACGCAGAAGTACAGGTAACCGTGCTTCATGATGGTTCTATCCCTTTCGATCGTGGTGTGATGGATATTTTAGGAACACTCTACCCGATTTCGCCCGATGAGGCAAATTCAAATCGGGGGAGGTCGCAAGATCGCCCCGCCGTGGCTGCATGATCGGATCCTGTTAACAAGAAACAACATCGAGCGTGAATGGGGAAGGTACGGTGTGGAAGGAACGAGGCATAGTTGACAACGTGCCGATGGGCCGGTACCCTGTGTACGAGCGTTATTGATGCGCGGGCCGTTCGATGAGTTCATATCGCCCGTATACCGGGGCCGGCGCATTCCGTTTTCAATAGTGGAGGTGCAATGTTCGTAAAACAGTTCCGCACGGGGGGCGATCGCAACTTCGGGTACCTGGCGGTGGATGAGGAGACGGGAGATGCCCTGATCGTCGATCCCTCGTTCTCTCCCCGTATGATCGCCGATTTCGCGTCGGAGCGCCGGTTCACGGTGCGCCTTGTATTCGTCACACACGATCATTACGATCACAGCAATGGAAACCGGGAGATCGAGCGATTGACGGGGATACGGCCGCTCTCTTTCGGCGACACCGATCCAGGAACCGGTGCCGAGGTGCGGGACGGCGCCCGGTTCAAGCTCGGTCATATTGATGTCACGATCATCCATACTCCGGGACATACGCCGGATTCGATCTGC
>CBFCXB010000358.1:0-3545 GCA_965601905.1 uncultured bacterium
GTCACCTCGGCGCCGGTCTCGAGGACCGGCTCGAAGGCCCATTTTCGATCGCGGCCGAGGGCGGCGACATGTATCCCTTTCTGGATATACTGGTCCGTCGAATCCCTGATGACCTCGAGCGGTCGCTGGATGCCGTCGTAGATCGTCCCCAGCAGGCCCGGCCCGAGCTCGACGGAGAGGGGCACCCCGGCGCTGTAGATACTCGACCCCGGCGCGAGTCCCGTCGTATCCTCGTAGACCTGGATCGCCGCCCGGTCCCCCTCGAGCTTCACTATCTCGCCGACGAGATGCTGCTCGCCGACCTCGACGAGGTCCAGCATCCTCGCCTTCGCGACGCCCCTCGCGTGCACGACCGGCCCGATGACCCTTTCTACCGTACCGATGATTTCAAGCACTTCGTCACTCCTCGTTCTCCGGCGACGAGAATACCTCCGCGAAAATGATATTCCTGATCTCGTCCCGCAAACGGTAGATACGCGCCTCGAATGTATTGTCGAATATAACGTTGCCGCCGGGCATGCCGACCCGCGCGCCCCCCAGGCTGGGCCGCTCCAGCGCGTGCGCTTCGAGGTGCTCGGCGCGCCGTCCCATATCCGCAACCCGCTTGCGAACGGCGGTGAATACGCGATCCCCGAGAAGCCCCATATCCCTGCGATCCACGTGGACGAGGAACCGCTCGCCGTCGAGGGCGCCGATCGCCTCGGTGATGAGCCCGGCGAGGATATCGCCATAGCCGCTCCGCGCGCGCATCCCGCCGAGCGCTTCCGCGACCTTCTCCTGCACGACCGAGACGACCTCTTCGCGCGCCCGCAGCCTCGCCCGCTTGACTTCGAGATTCACGCTGGACAGGAGGCGCCGCCGCTCCAGCCCGCCTTTCTCCCCCGCCTCTTTGAGCAGGCCCTCCGATATACGCTTGGCCTCCTCCTCGGCCTTTCCGATTATACTCGAGGCGGTCTCCTGCGCCTTGTCGAGTATCGATTGAATCTCTCTCTCGCCGTCCCGGCTGATCTGGCTACAGATCTTGTCGACCGACTCGTTATCGACCACGACACAACCCCTGTCGAACCTTCACCAGTGTACTCTCAATACGATCATATATTCACCCCGACCGCGGAGCGAACCATCTGCCTGATAGAGACCCGGCCCTCGAGCGGTCCCTCGCGGTCCGGTATCTCGATGACGAGCGGAAACGTATGGCCGAACGTGTATTGCTCCATCTCCTCGTGAATCGATGCGGCGATCCGCTCGGTTGTGATGATGATACCGATATCCGAATCCGAGGAAAAGGCCTTACTCATCGCCTCCCGCGCCTCGTCGGCGGATTCGACGACCTCCCCCTCGAGCCCGACGAGCTTGAATCCCGTCACGGTATTCTCGTCTGCGATAACATAAAACTTCATCATGCACCTTCCGATCCCGCGGCCGTCCGTTTCCGGCGCACCGTCAAGGTCGCGTCAACTCCCGGACTCCCCGCGGCGGAAATCAGATCTTGGTGAGAATCATGATCGAGATAATAAGACCGTAGATCGCGATTCCCTCCGCAAGACCGACGTAGATGAGCGCTCTCGCGGCGAGCTCGGGCTTCTCGCCGATGGCGCCGAGTGCGGCCGAGCCGACGTACGCCACAGCGATCCCCGCTCCGATGCTCCCGATCGCCGTCGCGAAGGCGGCGGCCGCGAATCCCCACATGGTCACCTTGGCCTCCTCGGGCGTGTAGATCCTCCTGCCGACCTCGGTCTGCTGCGCCGCGGCGTCCTGCGCCGCCGGCTGCCGGCCGTACACGTCGGCCACGGTGCCCGCCAGGGTGATCAGCAGGACGATGAATACGGTTGAAAATACCGCCGCTGCCGAGTAGGTGATCCATGTTTTCATTTTCTTCCTGCGCTCCACTTGCTGGGTCATACTGCTCTGCTCCTTTCATTCTTCCCGATCGAGCATCACTCCCAACCCGATCGGCTTGTACGCTACTCCACCACCCAGGAAGAACTTGCCGAAAAACTCGTAATACTCGAGACGAATCGCCTGGATCGTCACCACGAGACCCTCGAGGGCTATGATGACGGCGTTTCCCAGAAGCAGGATCAGCGCCGAGTAGACCACGCCCCCGCTCTTGTCCTTCACCATGTCGACGAGACTGAAGACGGCGATGAAGAGCCCCACGTGCGCGAGGGAAAACGCCGCGACACGGATGAACGAAACGGTGTTTGCGAGATACCCGGTGAATATCTCGATCACCTCGATGACGGTCTCCATCAGATACGTCATGAGTCCCTTGTCGAAAACGACCCGCCGGCGCTGGATCATTGCCGTGATCGGCTCGCGGAAAAACAGCGCGAGGACCGGCAGGCCGATCGCGTATATCACGATCTTCAGCGGGACCGGCCGGTTGGAGAGGAAGATCGACACGGCTCCGATACCGCCCCAGTATATGATGGCGCTCACGAGCCCGGCGTGGTCGAAGAGGGTCGCCTTGAAGTCACCGGCGCGGAGCGCGTTTATGATATTGAAAACGATCCCGAGCGTGACCATCCCGATACCGAAGTATATCGCGACCTTGAAGAAGTAGATGACGTTGTGCAACGGCTTCATCCAGACGTGCGGGATGAGCTCCTCGAGCCCGAATATGCTGCCGAATAAAAATCCGAAAATCACGGACGAGATACCGCAGTAGAACGCGAGCCTTCCGATGAGCCGCGTCGCCTCGGCGGCGCCCTTCGCCCGGAAACCGAGCAACCACCCGATCAGCATCAGAATGGCGCCGTGGCCGATGTCGCCGAACATCATGCCGAACATCGCGAGGAAGGTCACCGCGACGAAGATCGTGGGATCGATGAATGTGTACTCGGGGAGTCCGTAGCTCGAAACGAGCATCTCGAAGGGGCGGAAAAATCCCGGATGCTTGAGGAGCACCGGCACCTTGTACTTGCCGCGCTTGATTCCGGCGATCTCATCCGGCGGCACGATCTCGATGATTGCCCGCCCCCTGGCGGATCGGAGGATCTCCTGTTCGACGAGCCGTCTCTTGCCGCTTGGAACCCAACCGGAAAAGATGAACGTCTTGCGTGTTTTCTTGAGGTAGCTCTTGACCTTGAGCAGCAGGAGGGCTACCTGGAGGGACCGGTGGTATTCGGTGATCGCCGGTGCGTTCAGCTCTCTGATGTCGCGCAATTCCTCATCGACATCGGCGATCTTCTCCTTCAGCTCGTTGATCTTGGTCTCGAGCTCCCCCGTGACCACTCCCCCCTCCCTGGCGGCCTCCTCGGGCATCTCGATTTCCTCGAACGAAGCCTCCCTGAGGATACGCTTGAGCTTTAGACGGTCAGTTTTGAGCCCGATGAGGAGAATAATCTCCCGGTTATCCCGGTGCATGAGCTGCAGCGCCACGGCGGCCAGCGGCGCGATCTTCTCGTTGATATATATCAGGTTTTCGGGACGGACCTCCCCGTAATGAATTTCGAGAAATGTGTAGGGAGTCATGGCGGGCACCAGGCCCACCGACGCGAGCGGGGACACCTCGTTCAGGATACCATGCAGCCGTTCGAGGC
>CBFCXB010000359.1:0-3544 GCA_965601905.1 uncultured bacterium
GAGATATTTCCCAAGAACGTCGGATTTTTCATCCAGTCGAATTCTCTCGTCAATCAGAGTCAAATGGCCCGCGGCCGCCGGTATTACGGTCCTCGCGGCTACAGCGATGTCAACCGGGTGGGCACGGAAATTTTCGTCGACACGCTGACCATCACCGGTGATCACAACAGGTGGGTGAAGAGCGAGCTCGATGTGAGCAGGGTTTTCAAGGGCAAAAAGAATGCCGCGTTCGTCGTGCGGCTGCGTTTCGGCCGGGATGATCTCGTGGGGCGTTGCGTCAATGAGCGGGACGGAATAGCCGACGGCGATCTCTACTACGGGAAGGGGAACTACTACGAAAATCCGTGCCAGGACGGGTACTACTACTCGCGCGGCACGGTAAACAAGCTGCTTATTTCGTCCGATATCGGTCTCACGGTGAAGCGCTCCGAGGATGGTACACATGTGTTTGCCGTCGATGTCCTGCGAGCCCGGCCGGTAAGCGGTCTCACGCTCGGTCTGTATTCCTACCAGAACATGCTTCTCGATACGAAGACGACCGACCGTGACGGGCATGTCCATTTCACCGGGGACGGCGCGTATATCTTTGGAACGGATGATTCGGGGATAGCGCTGATCAAGCTGAACCATACCCCGTGGGAGGTGAATACCTTCGATGTGGCGGGTGCCGAGGGCGGCACGGCGGGAACGGATGTTTTCATCTACACGGAACGCGGCGTCCACCGCCCTGGAGATACCGTTCACCTCTCGGCGATCGTGCGGATGGATGGAACCGTACCGCCGGAGAAACAGCCCGTCATCCTCAAGGTGAGGGATCCCCGGGGACAGGTCACGTACGAGTCGAGAACGAGCTGCGGCATCAACGGGCACGTCTATTTTGCAATCCCGACGGATCTCGACGATCCGACCGGCAACTGGCCCGCGGGTCTCACCGTGGGGGACCGGACCTTCACCAAGACGCTGAGGATCGAGACGGTCAAGCCGTTCCGCCTCAAGATCGATGTCGATATGCCGGAGGAGTTCCACCCGCCTCACACCGATATCGCGGGCACGATCACCAGCCGGTACCTCTTCGGGGCGCCGGCGGCGGGCCTCAGGACCGAGGTGCGTGCCGATCTCTCGAGCAGGAGCTTCACGACGGAGAAGTACGGGGACTTCGTGTTTTCGACTCCCCTCAAAACGTACGCGCGCCGCTCGGGCACGGTGCTCGATACGCGGCTCGACGAGCACGGTAGGGCTTCGTTCAGCTACCCAGTCCCCGACCTGCGTGGGGCGCCCGGCCTCATTCATGTATCCCTCAACGTGAATGTCTACGAGAAGGGAGGAAGCTTCACGACGGCGCGCAGCGCGACGACCGTCTATCCCTACAATGCCTTCGTCGGCATACAGAATATTTTCGAGCGTGGGTACACGCAAACGGGGGAAACGTACCGCATACCCATCATCGTCACCGACAGCGAGGGGCGGCCGGTGGAGGGGCATCGGCTCGATGTCGCCGTCTACGTGAACCGGGAGCACTGGTGGTGGCACTACGACCGGCGGGATCGGAAGGATTTCCGCCGCATGGAATCGACGTATCTGGCCGGTGAGTACACATACCGCTCGGGCGCCGAGCCGGTCGTTCTCGCGCTTTCCGTCGAGGATTACGGGCGGCACTTCATAGAGGTAACGGACGTGGACTCGGGGCACGAGGCGGGATTCTTCTTCTTTGCCTCCGACTGGGGAACGCCCGCGCCCGGGGAGGAGGCCGAGCGCAATATGCTCCAGATCACATCCGATAGAAATATCTACGGTATCGGCGACGAGGCGTCAGTCGCCTTCGATTCGCCGGCCGAGGGGATGGCGCTCCTCTCCGTCGAGAAGGGCGATATCATCATCAGCCGCGAGTGGAAGCCGATCCGGGAAGGCCGGACCTTTTTCTCGATCCCGATCACCGAGGAGCTGATGCCGAACTGCTACGCCTCGATCAGTATGATTCAACCACACAACCAGAACACCAACGATCTGCCGATGCGCCTCTACGGCATCAAGACGCTCTATATCGAGGAGGAATCGACGCACCTGCCGCTCCAGCTCTCCGCGCCGGAAGAGTTGAAGCCGAAAGAGATATTCTCGATCGATGTATCGTCACGTTCGCCTCAAACGGCGACATACACGATTGCGATCGTCGATGAAGGATTGTGTGATGTGACCGGCTTCGAGACGCCCGCGCCGTGGGATTATTTCTTCAAGAAGATACGGCTCGGTGTTACGACCCTTGACAACTTCGATGAGATACTGGGAGTGCTGTATCCCGACATCGAGCGTTACTTCTCGATCGGCGGCGGTGAAACGTTCGAGGAGGAGCGGGCGAAACGCCTCGGCCGCGCCCGTGTGATGCGATTCGAGCCGGTCGTGCTGTTCGAGGAGCCGGTGGTGATCGAGCCGGGTGCGACGGTGAGTAGCTCATTCACCATGCCGAACTACGTTGGATCGGTTCGCGTGATGGTCGTGGGGGCGGCCGGGCACAGCTACGCATCACTCGAGGAAACGATACCGGTGCGGCAGTCGCTCATGATCCTGCCGACCGTGCCGCGCGTCGTGCGGCCGGGGGATGCATTCGCGCTCCCCGTGTCCGTATTCGCCATGGACAGCACGGTGCGGGATGTGCGGCTTGCGCTCGAACTCTCGTCCAATCTCTCGGTTGACAGACCCCGGGAGATCCACATGCCGTTCGCCCGGCCCGCCGAGCGGGACAGCGCATTCTTGGTACGCGTGGGGAACAGGGTCGGGGCGGATACAGCGACCGTGAAGGCGGCGTCGAAGGGAGTGACGGCCGATTACACCGTGCACCTTCCCGTGGAGAGTCCCAATCCGTACTTCACAGATGTGTCCGATACGTCCGTCGCTCCGGGGCAGACGATCACACTCGTGCCGGAGAGGTTCGGCCTCGAGGGAACGAATGCGGCGCGCATCGCGTTCTCGCGCATGCCGGACATTCAGATCGACAAGCGGATCAAATACCTTATTCGCTACCCGTACGGATGTCTCGAGCAGACCGTCTCGTCCGCCTTCCCGCAGATGTTTCTACCCACGCTGATCGACCTCGGGGCGCATAAGAAACAGGCGATCACGGATAATGTCAATGCGACGATCGCGAAACTCACGCGGTTCAAGATACGCGACGGATTCTCGTTCTGGCCCGTTTTGGGGAATCGGCCGGGGGAGTACAGCGGCTGGGGTTCGAGCTATGTCGGCCATTTTCTCATCGAGGCGAGGGAACGCGGGTACCACGTGCCCGGGGAACTCTACAACCATTGGCTGCGGTCGGCGCGAAAAGCGGCGAAGCGGGTGAATGTGGAGAACCACCGCTACCAGACGTACCGTCTGTTTCTCCTCGCGCTCGCCGGGGAGCCGCACGTCGGGGCGATGAACCTCGTGCGCGAGAACTATCTTTCTGCGCTCGATCCGCTGTCACGAAAACTCCTCGCGGCGGCGTACCACGTGAGCGGGGAAACGGATGCCGCCCGGGCCGTCGACCGTGCCGTGCCCACCGAGATTCCCC
>CBFCXB010000360.1:0-3533 GCA_965601905.1 uncultured bacterium
GAAGTCTCCTTCCGACGAAGCACCCGAAGAGAATAGGATTAGAACAATTATTCGGTGTTTTTTTGAAAGAATATCTCGACCGTCACAGTCCCGAGAGCAGAATTAAGAAGAGAGAACAACGCCGTGAGAACAGGAAAAAGCGGGATATCAAGAAGAAAAAGAACACACGAAATACAAAACAGGCGAAAGAGCGCGATCCGGAGGGGGAGAAAATCGGGGGGAATTCAGAACGTGGCGGGCAAATCGGTACGGGAGAAAGCTTGAAAAAGCAGAAAGCACCGCCACCCACAGCCACGAGGAAAAAACCCGCCGCCGCGCGAACACGCCACATCCCGCAACATATCAGGGACGAAGTATTCGTGCGGGACGGCGGCAGTTGTACATTTGTCAGCACGGACGGCAAACGGTGCGAGGAGATTCGGAACCTCGAGATAGATCATATTGTTCCATACGCAAAGGGCGGATCCAACTCGCCTGAAAATCTCCGGCTTCTCTGCGCAAAACATAATAGACTCGAAGCGGAACGGGCGTACGGTGAAAAATTCATGGATAGTTATTATCGCACGGAATGATCAACATAGACTGAGTATGAAATAACGCATGACCGCGCACTTATCGAGGCGAACTGGTATACTCCAACACCCGGATGAGGTCAGATCCATACGCATGAAGGCACCTTGTCCGTCAGGTACGGCATCTGATGGCGTACCCAGATCATACAATCACGTACCCATGATTGCGTCGGCGCCGTCCGCGCCTTATATTTTTCACTTGCCGTCAGTGGAGGCTGGTATATACTAATACGATAGGATTGCGCGCTATGGAGCGCAGCAGGCGTGATACCTCAAAGTGCAGGGTGGAACCGACGGAAAAAATCAAGCGAACACGATCATTCTTTTCTTTAAAAGCAAACAGAATCGAGTTCCGACATGGTTGATCTGATCTTTCAGGATAACGTAAAAAAGGAAGCCGGCGAGGGTGCGCCCTTCAGCGAGGTCCTCGCGCAGCTCCCCGACGAAGCGCGTCGGGACGCCGTCGCCGTCACGGTGAACGATAAGCTCTTCGACCTGCGCCAGCCCGTTACGGCAGGCGGTGTCTGTGCCATTGTAAAAAAAGACTCGGAGCATTCGCTCGATATCCTACGGCACAGCACATCACACCTCATGGCGCTGGCCGTGCAGGAACTGTTCGGAGACGTGAAGTTTGCCATCGGTCCATCGATAGCGGACGGATTTTATTACGATTTCCTAATCGAGCGGTCCCTGACCCCCGATGATCTTGAAGCGATCGAGAACAAGATGCGCGAGCTCCAGAAGAGCGGAGAACTTCAGTTCACCCGTAAGGAAATGACCCGCGAGGAGGCGGTGCGCCTGTTCACCGAGCTCGACCAACCGTTCAAGGTGGAGCTGCTGAACGATCTCGACTCGGAGCACGTATCGGTTTATCGGCTCGGGGCCTTCGTCGATCTCTGCACCGGCCCGCATCTCCCCGATATCGCCATGGCCGGAGCCTTCAAACTGCTCTCGATCGCCGGGGCGTATTGGCGGGGCGACGAGCGGAACAAGATGCTCCAGCGGATATACGGGACCGCCTTCTTCACCGGGGAAGCCCTCGAGGAGGACATCAACCGGCGCGAGGAGGCAAAGCGGAGAGACCACCGCGTGCTCGGGCCGCAACTCGGACTCTTCGACATAAAGGAGGACGCCGGTGGAGGACTCGTCTTCTGGTACCCGAACGGCTATACCCTCAGGGAGACGATCGAAAACTTCTGGAAAACCGAACACCGCAAGGAAGGATACCGCATCATCCTGACCCCGCACATAGCCCGGAGCGAACTGTGGAAGACATCGGGGCATTTCGATTACTACAGGGAGAACATGTTCGTTATCTCCGGCGAGGGGCAGGAGTATGTTCTCAAGCCGATGAACTGCCCCGGCCACATCATGATCTACAAGAGCAGGCTGCACAGCTACCGTGACCTACCGATCAGGCTCGCCGAGCTCGGAACGGTTTATAGGAACGAACGCTCGGGGACCCTGCACGGCCTGCTCAGGGTGCGCGGATTCACACAGGATGACGCGCACATCTTCTGCACACCCGATCAACTCGTCGATGAGGTGGAGCGGTGCTTCGACTTGGCGCATCGTCTCCTCACAACCTTCGGTTTCCACGACTACAAGGTCGAACTGAGCGTCCACGATCCGGCGCACATGGATAAGTATGCCGGTTCCGAGGAGGAGTGGCGGATGGCCGAGGAGTCGCTCCTCACCGCGATCGAGAAGCGCGACATCCCGTTCAGTAAGATAGCCGGCGAGGCGGTTTTCTACGGCCCCAAGATCGATCTCAAGCTGATCGATGCCATCGGGCGCGGCTGGCAGGCGACGACCATTCAATTCGATTTCAATCTCCCCAGGCGGTTTGGCGTTGTCTACGTCACTAGCGAAGGGAAGAGGGAATATGTGTACATGATTCACCGGGCGCTGCTCGGTTCGATTGAGCGCTTCATCGGGACCCTCATCGAGCATTACGCGGGCGAGTTTCCACTCTGGCTGGCTCCCGTGCAGGTCGTGGTTCTCCCGATCGGCCCCGATCACCACGCCTATGTAAAACAGTGCGTTCAGCGGCTCACAGAGGCGGGGATCAGGGCCGAGGCGGACCTCAGGGAAGAGAAAATCGGGTACCGGATACGCGAGAGTGAACTCAAGAAGATACCATACATGGCCGTGGCGGGAGGGAACGAGGTCGAGGAAGGAACCATCGACATCCGCTCGAAAAAACGGGGGCGGCTGGGACGGAAAAAAATCGAGGAATTTATCAACGAACTGATTGACGAGGCGACACGGAAAGCTTAAGATTAAGAGTGCATCAGGAGCACGAAAAAAGAAGGGGCGGTTGTCCCTCACCTTACGGTCTTCAGTGTACTGGTAGGGTTTCATCTCAGCGAGAGTAACGCGAGGCGGGTGAAACGACTACCCGCCGTTTTTATTTGGGAATGTTCAGGAGGTGAACGTATCAAAGAACATAACAGAAGGGAGCGGCGTACCCGAGTAAACGACATGATCAGGATCCCGGAGATCCGCGTGATCGGAGACGATGGCACGCAGCTCGGAGTCATGCCGACCGCAGAGGCGAAGAAAATGGCCGAGGAGAAAAATCTGGATCTCGTCGAAATTGCTCCGAACGTACGGCCGCCGGTATGCAAGATCATGGATTTCGGCAAGTACAAGTACGAACAGAGCAAGAAGGCACGCGATTCGAAGAAGAAGCAACACGCCACCCAGCTCAAGGAGATCAAACTCCGACCGAAGATCGAAACGCACGACCTCGAATTCAAGATGCGTCATGCGGAAAATTTTCTGCTGAACAAGGATAAGGTCAAAATCACCGTCATATTCCGGGGCCGCGAAATGGAACACAGGGAACTCGGCATGAAGCTGCTCAACGTCGTTGTCGAACGCTTTTCGGAAATCGCAACCGTCGAGAGGGAACCTGTCATGATCGGAAGGATCATCACAATGATACTCGGTCCGAAA
>CBFCXB010000361.1:0-3511 GCA_965601905.1 uncultured bacterium
AGATTCCTGAAGAACCTGCACGAAGGAGCGTTATGAAACGACGCATCAACGTCGCCGTCCTGGCATCGGGGAGGGGAAGCAATTTCGAGGCGCTGGCCCGTGCGTGCCTCGCCGAGACATTCCCCGCCGCCGTCGTACTTCTGATGGTCGATAATCCTGAGGCGGGAGCACTGGGAATCGCGGGGTGGATGGGCATCGAGTCGGTCGTTGTCGACTGCGGACCTCGGAAGGGATCGATGACGCCGGAATCGAGCGAGAAGATGTACACGCTCTGTACGGAGAGGGAGATCGACCTCGTATGTCTCGCCGGTTTCATGCGCGTCGTCAAGGGTGAATTGCTCGAAGAATTCCGCGGCCGGATGCTCAACATTCACCCAGCGCTCCTTCCCAGCTTCAAGGGCCTGCACGGCCAGAAGCAGGCCCTCGATTACGGCGTCAAGTACTCGGGGTGCACCGTTCACATGGTCGATGCGGGAGTTGATACGGGGCCGATAATCGTTCAGCACGTCGTTCCCGTTCGGCCAGACGACGATGAGGAGAGCCTCAGCGCGCGTATTCTGAAGGAGGAGCATATCGCCTACCCGGAGGCAGTCCGGCTCTTCGCCGAGGGAAGACTGCGTATAGAGGGAAGAACGGTGCATATTCTGAACGGTTCGTGATCGAGCCACCGCCGGAGAAAGGGTTCAGGTATGAGCCAACGAAAAAAGAGAGCGCTGATCAGTGTCACCGACAAACGCGGCGTCACGGAGTTTGCGGCTGCGCTGCATGAGCGTACATTCGACATCATCGCTTCGGGAGGAACCGCGGCCGCGCTTCGGGATGCGGGCGTCCCGGTAACCGAGATCTCAGAGGTCACCGGTTTTCCGGAGACGATGGACGGACGTGTAAAAACGCTCCATCCGAAAATACACGGAGGGATCCTCGCCGACCTCGTCGCCGTCAACCTCTATCGATTCGGTGAGGCGGCCGCCGATCCGGCACTCGACGTGAAGGAGAAGGTCGAGCAGATCGATATCGGTGGACCGACACTGATCAGATCGGCGGCGAAGAATTTCCATTCCGTAACCGTGATCGTCGATCCGGATGATTACATGTTCGTCATCGAGGAGCTCGACCGTGGGGGCGGCGCCGTTTCACTCGAAACCCGGCGGCGGTTATCCTCGAAGGCATTCCACCATACCGCCGGCTACGATGCGGCGATATCCCGCTTCTTCGAGGAGCTCGAAACGGGAGAAACCGAGTCGCTCGATGAAACAATCACGGTGCACCGGAAGATCCGGCGGCTTCGGTACGGGGAGAATCCACACCTCCGTGCGGCACTCTACCGGAGCGAACCGCCGGTGGGAACGTTCGGTGATTTCATCCAGCACCAGGGCAAGGAGCTTTCGTACAACAATATCCAGGATATGTATTCCGCCTTCCTGCTCTCTCGCGATCTGGGAGAGGATTCGTGCGCCGTCACGAAGCACATGAATCCGTGCGGTGCAGCATCGTGCGGGGATCCCCTGGAGAGCTTTCTGCGGGCACGGAAGACCGATCCGGTTTCTGCCTTCGGGAGTGTCGTCGCGATCAACGGGGTGGTGAACGGGGAAATAAGCGACGCGTGTCTCGAGGGGTATATCGAGGTTATCATGGCGAGGGGCTTCGACGAATCCGCACTCGCCCGGTTCGGGAAAAAGAAAAATCTCCGCCTAATCACGGTGGACGCCGCCGAGTGGGAACGCGATCTCTCCGGCTGGGTTTCGAAGGAGGTTGGTGGGCTTCTCCTCGTCCAGGAGCGTGATGAGGGATTCCCCGAGCTCGGGGAGACGAAGCTCGTCACATCCCGCGCGCCGAACGCATCCGAGGACAAGGCGCTTCGTCTTGCATGGCGGATCGTCAAGCACATCCGCTCGAACGCGATCGTCATCTGCGACGAGAATGGAACGATCGGGATCGGCGCGGGGCAGATGAGTCGGGTCGATTCGTGCCGGATCGCGGTGGATAAGGCGCGTCGCGAAGGGCTCGCGATCGAAGGAGCCTCGGCCGCTTCGGACGCTTTCTTTCCGTTTCCGGACGGTGTCGAGGTACTCGTCGAGGCCGGCGTCACGGCGGTGGTGCAGCCCGGGGGATCGATCAACGATCAGAAGGTCGTCGATGCGGCCGAGAGGCTCGGTATCGCGATGTTGATGACGGGCCGGAGACACTTCAGACACTAGGAGGGAATCGTGCAGGGAAACGACTGGGAAGGGGAATCGATCGTTATCATCGATTTCGGTTCGCAGTACACCCAGCTCATCGCCCGCCGCGTCAGATCGGAGCAGGTTTTCTCCGTTATCCTCCCCCATTCGGCCTCACTCGCGGAGATCGCCTCCCACAGGCCCATCGGCGTGATTCTATCGGGCGGACCGGCGAGCGTATCCGCAGAGGATTCCCCCGATATAGAGGCCGATATCTTCTCGCTCGGCGTTCCGATCCTCGGCATATGCTACGGGATGCAGCTCATCGCGAAAAAAAGGGGCGCCGTGGTGGAACGATCCGCACACCGCGAGTACGGGCACACCGCGATCTCGACCGAGACGGCGAACGCATTGTTCCGCGGCACTCCTGATGAACAGCGTGTATGGATGAGCCACGGCGATCGTGTGGAGACGCTGCCCTCGGATTTCAGCGCGATTGCATCCTCCGAGGGATGCCCCCTCGCCGCCATCGCAGATGAGACGGCGACGATATTCGGCCTACAGTTCCATCCCGAGGTCTCGCATACCGACTACGGTGAACGGATACTGCACAATTTTCTCTTCGGTGTATGCCGGTGCAGCCCGACATGGAGCTCGCAGTTATTCGCGGAATACGAGATTGCACAAATCAGGAAACGCGTGGGAAATGAACGGGTTCTGTGCGCCGTGAGCGGTGGTGTCGATAGCTCGGTGATGGCCTGCCTCGTGGATAGGGCGATCGGCGGGCAACTCTGCCCGGTATTCGTCGATAACGGACTCCTTCGCTGGGGCGAGGTCGAGGAGGTGAAAACACTCCTCGCAGAGCACCTGACCGCCGAACCGGTCTTTGTGGATGCGGCGGATGAATTTCTGGGGAGACTCCGGGGAATTACCGATTCAGAGGAGAAGCGAAAGATCATCGGGGCGTGCTTCATCGACATCTTCGAGCAGCAGAGCGCGCGGCTCGGGCCGTTCACGTTTCTTGCCCAGGGAACGTTGTATCCCGATGTCATCGAGAGCCGTTCGACGATCGGGCCCTCCGCCACGATAAAATCCCATCACAACGTCGGCGGTCTTCCCGAAGATCTCAACTTCGATCTCATGGAACCGCTGGCACTTCTGTTCAAGGACGAGGTACGGGAAGTGGGGCGGTACCTCGGACTGCCCGAGCGGCAGATACGGAGGCATCCGTTCCCCGGCCCCGGTCTCGCGGTGAGAATCCCCGGTGAGGTGACCACCGGTAAGCTCGAGCTTCTGCGCCGGGTAGACCGCATATTCATCAATGCGCTGAGACGTGAACAGCTATACGATAC
>CBFCXB010000362.1:0-3505 GCA_965601905.1 uncultured bacterium
CCGGCGCGCAAGCGAGGTAGCGGCGCTCGAACCGACCGGCGCGCAAGCGAGGTAGCGGCGCTCGAACCGACCGGCTCGGAAGCGAGGTAGCGTTCATGTTCTTTATCGGTATCTTCGGTGTCGACACACCGGCCAAATGGCTTGGTGTGACGGTCCCAAGAACCTGCCCGCGCTGTCATAACGCGGTTCCGTGGACGATCTACGAAACGCGCCGGCGATTCTCATTCTTTTTCATACCGATCTTTAGCTGGGGGCGCCGCTATCACGCATCATGCCCCATCTGCGGGGAGACATTGATACTCGACTCCCTCGAGGAGGCACTCGGCCTGAAGGCGGGTGAATTCACGGGATAGCATATTTCCGTGGCGCGATGTGCGCATTGGGCGCTATGTGCGCATGTGGGCGCTATGTGCGCATGTGGGCGCGCATCGCATTGAGCGCGCATCGCATTGGGCGCGCATCGCATGTATGGATGCACGCAGCCGCAGGACCGGTCTAGACCGTATTGAACGGGGCGCCTTCGCAGCCAGGGATGCCGCCGTCGAGGTGGGCCGTATCACCGAACGACCGAAGCCGGGGCCTGAAATCGAGCACGACGGCGGTGATCGATGCGTTCGGCAGGGAAAAGCCCCAGAGATCTCCGAGGTCCATCTTCAATATGCTGGTCAGATAGGTGCAGATGATGCCGCCGTGGGCTACCACGACAACGTTGCCACGACCGGTGGTCTCTATGATCTCCCGCATCACCGAGACGGACCGTTCGCGAAATCGCGGCATCTCCTCCATCCCCTCGATGCGAACGGCCGTCGGATCCCGGTACCAGAGATCGATCACCCCGGGATTCTCCTCGTTGATCTCACTGATGAGACGTCCTTCCCACGCACCGAGGCCGAGTTCATGAAGATCGTCGGTGACGGTGATCGGGTGGTCGTTTCCCAGCGCGATGCGGGCTGTCTCGAGCGCGCGGACGGCGGGGCTGGAGTAAACGTGCGCAAACGAACAGGCTCGCAACCGCTTACCGAGGAGCCCGGCCTGCCTCCTCCCCCCCGCGCTGAGGGGCACCTCGAGGCAGGTGCCCTGCACGCGCCGCTCGCTGTTCCAGACCGACTCGGCGTGACGGACGAGGTAAAGCGTTCTCGGCGTATCCTTCATCGATTCCTCCCGTAAAAAACGCAAGTGTAACAAAACTTGGAAAAATTCTCAAGATACCGTACTATTCGATGGCGCGGACGCTTTGCGCCGCGCCATCGAATTACGGCTGCAGCGGCCAGCATCTCGCTGCCGCTGAGCCGCAATTATGGGAACGTTTCATGGTGAAATGCTTATAGTATTGTATGGAGAGCCTGATTTTTATATCTCTAGGAAAGGGCGGTACGGGTAACCGCCTGACACTGTTTTGGAGGATGGCATTATGTTGAAACGCGGCATATGGATAATTCTCGCATTCGCCCTCCTCGCGGGGATGGCCCAGCTGGCAGGCGCGGGAGAGTTCACGCTCCGCTCACGCACGCTCCTGGAGGGACCCGCACAGGCGGGCGCATTCACGGACGACGGATTCATCCTCGGCACGGGGGGCGGCATCGTCCTCTTCCATACCCTGGACGACTCCGACGATCATACCTTCCTCACGATCGATGGAATGCCGCGGGATATAGAGGTCCTCTTCGAAGTCGCATATATCGCGGCGGGTACGGGAGGACTCGTCGTGGTCGACCTCACCGACCCCTCGAACCCCACGGCGGCGAATCGATTCGGCAGGTCCCGCCGGGCGGTCCAATGCGCGGTGCACGAACGCACGCTCATTCTGCTGGATATCGACAATGCCCTGTACACATTCGATCTTTCGATTCCACTCGATCCGCTGCATGTACAGAATGTATACATGAAATATATCCCTCTCTGTATGGCAACCGAGGAGGAACTCGTCGCGGTGATCGGAAGCCGCAAGGGAGCGGTATACACCGTCCAGCCGGACCACACCCTCAGCAAATGCGCTGATCTCTCCTTTGCCGAGAATATGAGACGGGCCGCTATCCACGACCGGATCCTGTACGCGATCGCGATGGACGGATCGATCCGGCGGTGGAACCTCGAAGACCCCTCCGCCCCGGAAGGTATACCGCCGCTTCAGTTCGAAAAGACCGCCGACATCTCCTTCACCGATCGCGGGGGGCTCATTGTCACAACCTCCCACAAGGTGATACCGTTCACCTACCGCGATACGACACGGGGAGATAAAACGGGGAGACCAGAGCACGCGCGGACGCCGGATCCGGACGGCATGGGAGGCATCGAGATCGGGAAACCGTTGAAGCTGGTCGGCCAGGAGAAGATTGGCGAGGAAGGCGCGCGCGACGGCCTCTTCGCGCGAATCAGGAATACCCTCCTCTATGGAATATTTCCCGGCACATCCGTCGTGTTCGACGGGACGCGGTTCGCGATTCTCGCCGGTCAGAAAGGGGTGTTCTTCTTCTCGATCGAGGGGGATGCGGCCCGGTACCGCGGGCACATGACGGCACCCGGCTTCGCCATAGATCTCGTCGCCTCCGGCGGCCTCCTCTACGTCGCGAACAGCCAGGACGGCATCCGCATCGGTGAGGTGCACGATGACGGATCGGTCGATTGGATCGGACACCTCGAGACGGTCGAGGCACGCGACCTCGCGATCAGCGGTTCAGTCCTCGCCCTCGGCGACGGGCGAGCCGGATTCAAGACGATCGACGTCAGCGATCCGCGCAATCCGCGCGTTATCGCAGCAAAGACGTCACCGTTCTTCAACTCCGCCATCGTCTGCCGGGAGCAGCGGGCGTACATCGCCGGCGGGCTCGGCGGCGTGGAGGTGCTCGATTTCAGCGATACGGCCCGTCCGCGCCTCGTCTGGCGCGACGAGTTCTCCGAGGTACGCGGCATACACGTCGATCCGCGGTACCTCTACTTCGCCGACGCGTTCGACGGTTTCCGGATATACTCGATCATGCAGGAGAGGCCGCAGCCCGTCGCCTCGCTCGATACGGAAGGATGGAACTGCGACTGTTTCGTTCTGGATGACCTCGCCTACCTCGCCGACGGCGGAAACGGGATCAAGGTCGTCGATATCGCCGATCGCGAACATCCCACGCTCGTCGGGGCGGTCGAGACCGGCGCCCTCACGAGAAACGTGCACGCCGTCCCCGGTATGGTCTTCGCGGCGATCCACACGAGCGGCGTCGCCGCCGTCGACGTCTCCGATCCGGCCAATCCCTTTGTCGCGGCCCGGTACCGGACGGTCGATGACGGGCGGGGCGTCTGGGTCGACGAGCGATTCGTCTACCTGGCGAGCGGGAGCGGGGGAGTATATATTTTCACATATGAACCGTGAATGAGATTATAAAGGGACACGCATGTCGATATCAACATCGTGGCGAAGACCGGCGGTGCGCTGCATTGGCCTGGTTGTACTCGTAATGCTCGCGGCGGCCGGGTCCGCCGCGCAAACCCTCTTCCCGGCGGCCGGGTCCGCCGCGCA
>CBFCXB010000363.1:0-3500 GCA_965601905.1 uncultured bacterium
CCACTTCAGGGGATTCCGCCCGATCAGTGCGGGACATCACCAAGCCCGAGCGAACCCACGGCCCGCTCCGCCGCCTTGACCACCGATCCATCCGTTACGAGTTCCACGAGTCTCTGAATATCCGGATAGAGGGGGCGATTGTTGTCGAAGTGGGAGATGAATCTCCGGATCGTGCGGTAGGCGGCGCGCGTTCCCCTGCCCGGCCTCCGCGGTTTTCGAAAATCAAGCGCCTGGGCGGCGCAGAGCATTTCGATCGCAACAACGGTGGCGGTTTGAGAGATGATCTTTCGCAGTTTGCCGACCGATACCGGGCCCATGCTTACATGATCCTCCCGATCGGCGGAGATACTGATCGAATCGACGACACCGGGGTGGGTGAGCACCTTGTGCTCGCTCACGAGTGCGGCTGCCGTTTGCTGCGCTGATGCCAGTCCCGTGATGCGACCCTCGCCATCGACGAGAAAAGCTGGGAGGCCGCTGAGCGCGGGATTGAGGAGGCGGTTTATATGACGTTCGCTGAGACTCGCCGCTTCAGCGACGGCGATGGAGAGAAAATCCGCTGCCATGGCAATCGGCTGACCGTGTGCGTGTCCGCCGGGGCGCCAGGTTTTATCTTCCGCGAAGAATACATGGTCGTCCGATACGGCGTTCATTTCTATCTGAGTCTGCCGGGTGACGTAGGTGAGGGCATCGAGCGATGGTCCCAGAATCTGATGGGTGCACTGGAGACTGTACGCATCGGGCACGGGTCCCGTTTCGTGTTCGCCGATCATCGATTCATCGGTCATGCGTCCGATATTTTCGGCCACCGCGCCTTGACCCGTGAATGGACGTAACTCCTGGATGGTCGATTCGAGAGGATCGCGCGAAACACGGAGCGCATCAATTGTCATCGCCGAGGCAACCATGGCGTTTTTGAGGAGATTCCGCGTGTCGAAGCAGCACAGGGCCAATCCCCCCGTCATGACGTGGGTGCCGCTCATCAGGCTCATGCCTTCCATGCGGCTTGGTGTTATTAAATCCAGCCCCGCCTTTTTCATGGCGAGCGCGCTTGGAAGCAGCTCGCCGCGGTAATAGGCCTCACCTTTACCCATCAATACCTCCGCCACCTGTGCCATCGCCCCCGTCGTTCCCACCGGTCCCTTTTCGTATATAAGCGGGGTGATACCGCGGTTCAACAGCTCTACCAGCCTCTCCACCAGCTCCGGGCTGACGCCCCCGAAGCCCCTGGCGAAGGTGTTGATACGGCACAGGATGGCAGCACGCACCACCTCCTCGGGGTGAGGGTTGCCGGTACCTGCAACGTGCGCATGGATGATCCGTTTCTCCAACTCCATCCCCGATTCCATTAGATACCCGTGCGCACCGCCGCTCCCACTCCGCGGGGTCGCCCCGGACGCTTGCTCTCCCTGCCGGATGAGGGTATCGTACCATTTCTTGCATTTTCGAACGCCACGCTTGGCGTTATTGGAAAGGGTGAACCTCGCAGCGCCGCAGGCGACACGATGGACCTCCTCGATTGTCAAATTGTTACCGTCGATCACGACCCTTTTTGCCATGCTCGCCTCCCTCTATCTGGCAAAACCATAAGCTACATATTCAGATTACACCTCTCCCTGTCAAGGGTAAAAGACCTCGTTTCGTGCCGATCGCCGGAAGATGGTAGAAGAAATTCGACATGATGGGCACTATCTGTTTGACACGGAATCCACTGCTGTATATACTAAAGTAAAAGGAGTTGTATCGAGCAATCGTTACCGTTTTCACTCACGATGGGTAAGTTTTATGTGGGATGCTGGGAAGAGGAAACTGGCGACGTTTTTTTGTGCCCGCTCCACAAAAAAGATTTGAAGTATCACCGAGGTGTGGTATTAATTGGTAACTTTGCTCAGCTGGGGGAGAAGAAGATGCATGATGCGGCCAGGCTCCTTTTTCTGATACTTGTGGGAATTATTGTATTTACATACGCCGGCTATCCTCTCGTGCTCTTCGTGCTCGGTCTCTTCAAGAAGCGGCGGTGTCTCGGCGAGCGGGAAGAGTATCCACGTGTTGCGTTGATCATCTCTGCGTACAACGAGGAGCGTATCATACGGGAGAAGATCGAGAACAGCCTCAAGCTCGATTATCCGAAGGATCGTTTACGCGTCATTATCGCGAGCGACGGTTCCGTCGATGCTACGGATGCGATCGTGCGTGAATTCGAGGGCAGTAACGTGGTGCTCAAATCGTTCGGCAAGCGTGAAGGGAAGAGTGCAACGCTGAACAGGGCGGTGGTCGGAATCGATGAGGATATTCTCATCTTCTCCGATGCGAATGCGTTCTACAAGGAAGATGCCGTCAAGAAGCTCGTCCGGAATCTGAGGGAAGAAGAAATCGGCTGTGTGGTGGGACATCTCTGCTACATGGAAAACAATTCGTACGTCGGAAAAGGCGAGAGTCTCTACTGGCGCTATGAATCGTTCATCAACAGCCTGGAGAGCTGTCTTCAATCGGTTCTTGTCGCAACAGGCACGATATTCGCGATACGGCGGGAACTATTCAAAGCTATTGGCAAGGATGTAGCGAACGATTTTCAGATACCGGCCGATGTCGCCGAGATGGGCTGCGGCGTCGTCTACGAGAGCGAGGCCATCGCGTACGAGCGTTCGGCTTTCTTCTTCAGGGAGGAATTCGCCCGCAAACGTCGGATCATCGTTCGTGGGCTTACGGGATTCAGGAATCTCCGGCGAAGCTTCGGCGGCCCGTTCCGCATCTTCCAGTTCATTTCGAGAAAGCTGCTCAGGTGGTGCATCGGTCCGATGTTACCGCTCATCTACGTCACGAACGCCCTTCTCGTCGGTGACCGTTTTTTCAGCATCCTCTTTGTTTGCCAGAACGCCTTTTATATCCTCGCGGCCATCGGCGCATTTCTGCGGCGGGGTAAGGTGAAATTGAGGATCTTTCTCGTTCCCTTCTATTTCGTCATGGTGAATGCCGCGGCCCTGGCGGCCATTGCCACCTTCATCGGCGGTAGGCGCCTCTCCGCCTGGGAAAAGGCCGAAACAACCAGAGACGTTTGGGAGTATCCCCCTGTCGTCCCTCATCTCCGGGTCATCGAAGGAAAGAAGGGTACATCGTACTCGGATAAACGGGAAGGCGTAAAGAACCTGGAGAGAATCACTTAGCCCTTCTTTTTCATGGAACTGGACCGCATTCTTTTCTTCATAAGCTCCCTCAGACGGGGAGGGGCCGAGCACCATCTGGTTGATCTCTGCCGGTACATGAAGCGCGTTTCAATCACCCCGGCCGTCTGCTCCCTTTCGCCAAACGAGGGTGGTCTCGAAACAACTCTGTTGGAGGAGGGGGTATCCCTGTTTCGACTTCCCCTCGGCTCGCTCAGGGACCTCGCTCGTCCGCGTGCCCTCCGATCTCTCAGGCGCATCGTGAGAAAGGTACAGCCGCATTTGATTCATGCCCACCTGTTCCACGCCGAGGTGGTGTCGTCTCTCGGCGCTCTATTC
>CBFCXB010000364.1:0-3486 GCA_965601905.1 uncultured bacterium
TAACGGGATTTCTCGCCGAACGCTTCAACTGGAAACTACCGCTTCTCATGTGGAGCGCCGTTAATTTCATTGTTCTGATCTCGGCACTCATGATTTCGCGCGGAACGTCCGAACGGCCGGCGGTCCGGAGGAACGAGCAGGTATCATGGCGGGGAACGTTCTGCAAGCTGAAGCCCTTCATCCCCCTGTTACTGCTCGGCGGCATCTCATGGGGCATCACGCTCAACTACGCCCCGAGCCTCCTCAATCACAAACTCGGCATACCGATATCGAAGACGGGGATCATCCTCGCCTGCTGGATGGCGGCGGGCACCGCTTCGACGATGTTCTACGGGCATATCGCCGAATTACTGGGACGGTCGAGGGCCCTGGCACTCGCCTACGTCGTCATCATCGCGTCGGTTCTCGTAATTGGAATCAGCAACAACGCGACTGTTACCATCGCGGCGTTCATCACGTACGGACTGGCGATCTTTATTACCTTCCCGGCGAACCTCTCGTTCGTTGGAAGCATCATCGACGAGAAGAACCGCACGGCCGCCTTCAGCCTCGTCTCGAATGTCATGATCATCGGCAACTCGATCTTCGCGTTTGTCGCGGGATTCCTGTCGGATGCATTCGGCATACGCACCCCCTTTCTGGTTCTCGCAGGCGCCGCCTCGATCATCCTCGTCTATCTCTCCGTAAGTATCAGGCGGGGTAGAATACCGACAGGGAAGGCCTCGATGGATATGACACCGGAAGATATCGTGTGCGGGTGAAACACGTTCAGGCTTCAATCCTGTTTCGCGGCGCCTGTAGAAAGCCAACCGCCAAATCCCCCTTGACCCCGCGCGGCGGGAGTATCTATAATCCACCCCTGTACCGATCGCGTTTATTACCATACAGAAAAGGAGAATGAGTGATGGATTGGGGTCTCAAGAACAGGTTGTCTCGAATAATAAAGCCGGATACCGGTCATACGGTCATGCTGGCGGTCGATCACGGCTACTTTCTCGGTCCCACGCGCAAGCTCGAGGTTCCACGGGATACCATAGAGCCGCTCGCACCGTACGCCGACGCCCTGATGCTGACCCGCGGCGTGCTCCGAACATCGGTCGAGCCCACCGAGAACCTGCCGATCGTGCTCCGGGTTTCGGGCGGAACGAGTATCATCGGATCGTCGCTCGCCAACGAGGAAATCACCACCTCCTTCGAGGAGGCGATCCGTCTCAACGTCTCCGCCGTTGCGCTCTCGATATTCGTCGGGACGGAGTACGAGAAACAGACGCTCAAGAATCTCGCCGATCTCGTCACCGAGGGACAGCGGTACGGCATCCCCGTGCTGGCGGTGACCGCCGTCGGCAAGAAACTCGAAAAGCGTGATGCGCGTTTCCTCTCGCTGTGCTGCCGCATCGCGGCCGAGCTCGGCGCCCATTTCGTCAAGACGTACTACTGCGAGGATTTCCAGAAGGTCGTCGAATCGTGCCCCGTACCGGTCGTCATCGCGGGCGGACCGAAGCTCGAAACGTTCCGCGACGCCCTCCAGCTCGCGCACGACGCAGTGAGCCTCGGTGCGGTCGGCGTCGATATGGGGCGGAACATCTGGCAATCGGAGCATCCGGTGGCCTCGATTCGCGGCGTTCGCGCCATCGTGCACGGGGGGGCCACGGTCGACGAGGCCATGGAGATCTACGAAGGCGAGATGGCCAAAACGACCTAACACGGCGGCCGTTTCACCTCAAACTTCTCTTCGCCTCTGGAGAACGGGAATGGTGCACACCGTGAAAACGATGCGCTCAGCGGTATACTACAGCAACAACGATATCCGTATCGAGGAACGTCCCGTTCCCGCAATCGGCTCCGGGGAACTGCTCGTACGCGTGGAATCGAGCGGCATCTGCGGCAGCGACGTGATGGAGTGGTACCGCATACGGAAGGCGCCGCTCGTCCTCGGACACGAGATCGCCGGTGTCATAGTCGAAAAGGGCGATCGGGTCGATCGATTCAACGTGGGGGATCGTGTCTTCGTCTCGCACCACGTACCGTGCAATGCGTGCCGGTACTGCAAAGCCGGGCAGCACTCGCTCTGCGACACCCTCCGCACGACGAACTTCGATCCGGGGGGATTCGCCCAGTACCTCAGGGCGCCCGCGATCAATGTCCGGACCGGCACGTTCATTCTTCCCGACGAGGTATCATTCGACGAGGGCGCCTTCGTGGAGCCCCTGGCCTGCGTGCTGCGGGGTATCCGTGTAGCGGGATTCAAGGCCGGCGGCAGCGTGCTCGTCCTGGGAAGCGGCATATCGGGGCTTCTCTTCGTCAAGGCCCTCAGGGCGCGGGGCGCCGGGCGCATCGTGACGACCGACATCGAACGGTTCCGACTCGAGGCCGCGCGGCGCTTCGGAGCGGACGCGGCGCTCAGCGCGGGGGATGCGACGCCGGGCAAGCTCCGGTCCCTGAACGAAGACTCCCTCTTCGATCTCGTCATAACATGTGCGGGGTCGGCGTCGGTCGTGGAACAGGCGTTCCAGTCGGCGGAGCGCGGCGGTACCATCCTGCTCTTCGCGCCGCTCGAGCCCGGGACCGAGGTGACGCTTCCATTCTTCCGGATATGGCGCGATCAGATCACGATCCATTCGACATACGCGGGATGCCCCGAGGACATAGACAAGACGATAGAGATGCTCCGGGATCCGGATTTCAAAGTGACCGACATGGTGACCCACCGTCTGCCCCTAGAGGAGACCGGCGCTGGTTTTCGTCTCGTCGCCGAAGGGAAGGAATCGATCAAGGTCATCATCAAGCCGCAGGAGTGAAACGGCTGGCGAGGCGGACCATGGCGAAAAAACGGATCGAATTCATGATCGCGGCGTTCCGGGACGGATTTCAGTCCATCTACGGGGCCCGCGTTCTGACGAAAGATTTCCTGCCCGCCGTGGAGGCCGCCGTGGAGGCGGGACTCATGCACTTCGAGGCGGGAGGAGGGGCGCGCTTTCAGTCGCTCTACTTCTACTGTAATGAGGATGCCTTCGAGATGATGGATGCGTTCCGCGCGGCCGCCGGTCCCGAGGCGGACCTCCAGACGCTTGCGCGCGGAATCAATGTCGTCGGCCTCGAGTCGCAGAGCAGCGACATCATCAAACTCCACGCCGAGCTGTTCAAGAAACACGGCATCTCGACGATCCGCAATTTCGACGCCTTGAACGACGTGGACAATCTCGACTACAGCGGCCGCTGCATCGTCGGGGCGGGACTCAGGCACGAGATCTGCGTCACCATGATGGGGATGCCGCCGGGTTCGAGCGACGACGCCCATACTCCCGAGTTCTACATGTCGGTGCTGCGGAATATCCTCGACGCCGGCATCCCCTTCGACTCGGTCTGCTTCAAGGACGCCTCGGGAACCGCGACACCCGAAACGGTCTACCATACGATCAAGCAGGCGCGGGCGATGCTGCCGCCGGGAATCCCGCTCCGCTTCCACACACACGAGACGGCCGGCAC
>CBFCXB010000365.1:0-3474 GCA_965601905.1 uncultured bacterium
ATTTTCTCAAGCAAGCGTTCTTGAAGCGCGGCGCCAGCAGGGTGACGAGGTTGTCTTCACCGACCTCGTGTTCGATCATCCGTTTCGGGATGAGATCGAGCAGATTGACCTCTGGCAGGGCGTTTCTCCGTCGTCCCATGGTGTTCCCCTTGCAGATCGTACGGGACCGTACCGTTTACGGGTTGCATTCAGTATAAAAGCAAAACCCCGGGCTGGCAACCCAGCCCGGGGTTTTCACACGTCACGCTCAGGCTTCGCTGCTCCTTGCGTTCTGAAGTGGAATACGAATCAACACGTACGCCAGAATGGCGAAGATCACCAGTGCGAGCCAGGGATTGCCGCCCGGAATGATCTGCGGCAGAATCGCCTTTCCCTTGCCGGCCACAACGGTGGCGGCGATGATGATCCCCATGAGCGCCTGTCCGGCAATCAGACCCGATGCGAGAAGAATGCCGGTATTCTCAACCTTCTCCTTGTCGAGGTTCCGTTTTTGCCTGACGGAGTCTATGATCCATTTGATCATGCCGCCGATGAAGATGGCGAACGTCGTGTGGAACGGTAGGTACATCCCGACCGCGATCAACATCGGCGAGGGGGCGCCGATCAGTATCAGGGCGATCGAGAAGAGTGCCCCCATTATAACGAGCGGCCATGCCATCTGCCCGGTGATGATCCCCTGGCTGAGCATCGCCATCAGGCCCGCCTGCGGCGCCGGGAGCAGCTCGCCGCCGATGCCGCCCATCTCCGCGTACCCAGTGTGGAGGAGCTGGAGGACGAGTGCCATCACGAAGGCGGCGGCTATGACGCCGATGATGCAACCGAGTTCCATTGCCTTGGGCGTTCCGCCGAGTAGGTGCCCGGCCTTGAGATCCTGTATGATATCGCCGGCGACACCGCTCGAGCAGCAGACCACCGCGGCCACGCCGAGCACTGCCGCGATGCCGAATGCGCCCTTCACCCCCACGGCCACCATGAGGATGGCGGCGACGATGAGTGTCGAGAGGGTCAGGCCCGATATCGGGTTGTTGCTCGAACCGATCGTTCCGACGAGAAATCCCGCCACGGCCGCGAACAGGAATCCGGCTATCGTCATCACGACCGCGGAGACGATCGCGCCGACAACGCTGTGGCTGAAGTGGTAGTACAGGAACGCGATCGGAATAACGAGAGCGACGATCGCGATGATGGTGCCGGAGTAGGGGAGATCCCGCTCGAGCCGGTTGGTCTCGGTCTCGGCGCCGCCCTTGCCGATCTTCTGCAGGTCCTTGAAGGCCCGGACGATACCCGTGCCGAGGGAGCTGCGCATCTTGAAGAGTGTATAGAACGCGCCGACGAGCATGGCGCCCACGGCGAGCGGCCGCACCTGGGAGTTCCATACGGAGGCGGTGATATCCATCCAGTTGCCTCCCGCATCGACGAGGCTCTGGAATCCACCGTTGATGAAGATGAATAGCGGCACCATCAGCATGTGGCCGAATACACCGCCGGCGAATACGATCGCGGCGAGCTTCGGCCCGATGATGTATCCGACGCCGAGCATCGCCGGGGATGCATCGGGGGATTCGATGAATATGCCGCCACGCGGATTGCTCGCGGCGCCGATCTTTTCCATCCCACTCGTCATGAGCTGGAAATTCCGTACGATCGGCAGCGTCCAGAACTTCCGTACGAAGCCCTGTACGATCTGGAGCCCGAAGTCGTTTCTGAATAGCTCAAGCGCCGCTGAGAGCCCGATCGTCCCGAATACGAACTTCGCGCCGGTCTCATGACCCTGGCCCGCCTTCACGATCTCGGCACAGGCGACACTTTCCGGGAACGGGAGTGATCTGTCCTCGATCAACACCCTCCTCAGGAAGATCACGAAAAGAACGCCGAGTATACCGCCGACCAGCATGAGGGCGGTGCTCTCCCAGTAATGGATGTTTTCCCAGATCGGTTCGCCGGTGGTTGGGTTCTTGGCGATCAGGAATGCCGGAATGGTGAAGATCGCGCCGGCGACGAGTGCCTCACCCACAGCCGCGGTTGTTCGGCAGGTGTTCTCCTCGAGGATGGTTCCCCTCAATGCCCTGAGCACCGCCATCGCCATTACGGCTGCGGGGAATGTGGCCGCAACGGTCATTCCTGCGACAAGCCCGAGATATGCATTCGCCGCACCCAGAATTATGGACAGGATGGCGCCGACAACGACGGCCTGTATCGTGAATTCCTTCAGCTGGGCATCAGCGGGTACATAAGGCTTGAAAGATTCATCGGCCATGTAATCCTCCTTCCCTCACACTGCAAACAAGAAACAGATATCGTCGAGAAATCGACATTTTCCTTAAATCAATTGCGGCCGAGCGGCAGCACGACGCTGGACGCTGCGGCAGCAATTCGCTGGTGCGGCACGAAGCGTCCGCACCAGCGAATGCATAGTAAACATTACCCCTAAAACAAGTCAAGAAAATGATGCCGTCAAATAATTGACATCCCCGTTCCCGATCGAGAAAGGGATTGTCCGGTTAATTGTATGCCATGCAAGGGGATGGCGCCCCATGGCGCGTCCGGGAATGGTTGTTGCGTTTCTACCGTGTCATGCGCAGCCTCGTCGAAGTATACCTTTCGCTGTTATGCGATATGTGTGGTGCCAGTGCAGTCCATCTTCTTGTCGCATCCACGGGGGAAGACAAGCGGTTGGTTCTTCTTGATAAACGGCACCGTCCAATCCGCCGGAGCAAGCCGGAGCACACCGCCGGCGTCCAGATACCGTTCGCCCTCTCCATCCCGGCGATCCACCGTGAAGATGCCGCGCCCCCGTACCGGTCCCGTCAGGACGGCTGGGATCCATTATTTATCCATCCGGAGTCCCAGAGCTGGCCGGACACGGTACTCGGTGATGGGGAATCTTCCCGGTGGCGGCTGACGCATCAATTCGGCACGCGGGATTGGATGTTCGAAGGGGTCCTGGAGGATTTACACTTCGGTCTCCTTCTCGAGCTTCCCGGCTTGGACGGCGGCCACATTCACCGGCAGCTGCACGCCGTTCTGGCTTTCCTGCGCCTGCTCGAGTCGCTGCTGCCCCATTTCGATCTCCCGCTCCCCGAGGCCATGCGCCCCAGGGACGAGGGGCATGCGGTTTTCGATCCGCCGCTTGTCGGCGTGTCAACAGCCATGCTTAAGCTCCGGCGCCAGATTCATGCGGTGGCCGATGCCACGATCCCCGTTCTCATCGAGGGGGAGAGCGGTACCGGCAAGGAGATCATCGCGCGGAATCTCCATCGCTTCAGTGAAAGGCACGCGCGCCCCCTCATCATCGTGAACTGCATGGAACTGCCGGAGACGCTCCTGCAGACCGAGCTCTTCGGGCATCTCAAGGGGGCGTTTACCGGCGCTTCACGGGACCGGATGGGGCTCGTGGAGAGCGCCAACGGGGGGACCCTGTTTCTTGATGAGATCGGCGAAATGCCGCTCACGCAGCAGGCGGCGCTGCTACGG
>CBFCXB010000366.1:0-3470 GCA_965601905.1 uncultured bacterium
AGAATACGATCCGCTCGCCGTCCTTGATACTGCTGGACCGCTGTCCGTCGATTGTGAGCATCGCCTCATGGTCATGCTCTACGAGCTCGACGGCAAACGTCGCTTCGGGGCTCACGACGATTGGACGGACGGAGAGCGAATGGGAACAGAGGGGCGTTATTATGAATACCTCGACCCTCGTCGGATTCACGATCGGTCCCCCCGCAGCGAGCGAGTATGCGGTCGAGCCGGTCGGTGTCGAAACGATGACGCCGTCAGAGAGGTATTCACCGAGCAGGGAGCCGTCGATAACGATCCTCAGATGGATCACGCGCGATACGCCGATCCCGTGTATGACCGCATCGTTAAGCGCCGTATACGTGGCGGCAGCGGCTCCCTGTGATTCGAGAGACACTTGGAGCCGCATCCGCCCCTGAATCGTGTAGCGGCCATCGAGGAGATCACGTATCGCGTGATCAACATCATCCTCGGTGAGAAATCCGAGGCTCCGTACCTTTATGCCGAGAAGCGGTATCTCTTCCTCTTCGACCAGTCGCGCCGCCTTGAGGAGGGTACCGTCCCCCCCAAGCGAGAGCACGACATCGCATCCGCTGAACGATTCAACGGCGCGTAGGGATGTCCCCTCGGCGACCGCCGCCGTATCTGCTGTGCCCACGACGGCGATGTCGTCGGGGAGGAGCTCGAGAATCCGCGACACGATCGAACCAATCTCGGCCTTTCGTATATTGGCCACGATGCCTACCTGGGAAATCCTCATCACACTCCTCCACCGTCCGTAGACGATTTCTCGCGCAGGATACGCATGACGGTCGCGGCGATCTTGGCGGGCGAGAGTCCCAGCTCGTCGAGAAGCTCATCCCGCCTTCCGTGCGGCACGAACCGGTCCGGGATGCCGATCCTCGTGAGACGGTTTTTCATTCCCGCCCCCCCCAGCAGCGCAGCGATCGCATCACCGAATCCGCCCGTGATGCTGTTCTCCTCGCAGGTGAAAATGGGCGCGCCCGACCCGGCGTGTCCGAGCAGGAGCTCGCTATCGAGCGGTTTCACGAACCGCGCATTCACAACCGCTACCGAAACGCCGTCGCTTTTCAGGATATCGGCCGCTTCATCGGCCGCCCTGACCATCGTGCCGACGGCGAAGATAGAAGCGTCTTCCCCTTCCCGGAATGTCATTCCCCGCCCTATCTCGAGCGGCGCCGGATTCTCGACCGGCCGGACGCCGACGACCCTGCCCCGAGGAAACCGTAAAGCAATGGGGCCGTCCCTGTACTCGAGAGCCGTGAGGAGCATGCACCTGAGCTCGTTCTCATCACACGGCGTCATGATAACGAAATGAGGTACCATACGGAGGTAACTGATATCGAATGCGCCGTGGTGCGTCGGTCCGTCTTCACCGACTATACCCGCCCTGTCGAGCACGAACCGGACCGGTAGGTTCTGAAGTCCCACATCGTGGATGATCTGATCGAAGCCGCGCTGGAGAAATGTCGAGTAGATCGTTACGAACGGCTTCATGCCGGCCCGGGAGAGACCGGCGGCGAACGTCACGGCGTGCTGCTCGCTGATACCGACATCGAAGAACCGTTCCGGAAATTTCTCGGAGAATCCCGTGAGACCGGTCCCCTCGCGCATCGCGGCGGTTATTGCGACGAGACGCTCATCGCGACTTGCAAGCTCCGTGATCGTACCCCCGAAGACATCGCTGTACTTGGCCTTGCCGGAGCTTGTGCGCGAATTGCCGGTCGTCTTGTAGAAGCTGCCGACACCGTGAAACTTCTCCGCGTTATTTTCCGCAAAGGTGTACCCTTTTCCCTTCTTGGTGACGACATGGATGAGGACCGGTCCGGGAACCTGGTAGATATCAGATAAGGCCTCGATAAGCTGTTCGATATCGTGCCCGTCGAGCGGTCCCAGGTACCGAAACCCGAGCTCCTCGAACAGTATCGTCGGAACCACGAGATTCTTGATGCTTTCCTTGATGCGGCTTGCCAGTTTGCGGGCCTTACCGCCGAGGGTCGGGATCCTTCCCAGGAGCTCCCACACGTCCGCCTCGAGCTGAAGGTAGAGCTTCTTCGTCGTGATCGTGGTCAGGTACCTGGCGAGCGCACCGACATTCTTCGAGATCGACATCTCGTTGTCGTTCAGAATAATGATAAACTTGTTCTTTTTCAGGTGACCCGCCTGATTGATTCCCTCGAACGACATCCCGCCGGTCAGGGCTCCATCGCCGACGACACTGACGACGAAATGGTCCTCCCCGCAAAGATCGCGCGCCACGGCGAATCCGAGGGCGGCGGATATAGCGGTGCTCGCGTGTCCGACGCCGAACATGTCGTGCTCGCTCTCCGTTATACTCGGGAATCCGCTTATGCCGTTCCGCGTCCGTAGGTTGGCGAACGCCTCGCGCCTTCCCGTGATGATCTTATGCGCGTAACTCTGGTGACCGACATCCCAGATGATCTTGTCCCGCGGAGAATCGAATACGTAATGCAGCGCGACGGTGATCTCAACACACCCCAGGCTTGAGGCGAGGTGCCCTCCCCGTTTCGAGACAACCTCTATGATGTACTGGCGGATCTCCCCGCTGAGTTGTTCCAGCTCCGCGATCGAGAGGGTTTTAAGATCGGAGGGCGAATGTATCGATTCCAGCAGTGAAGTCACCGTGCGCCTTTCATTTCAGTTTATAGCATAAAGAACGCGAGAAGCATTCCGAGGGCGGCTCCGCTCATCACGTCGAACGGTCTGAACTGGAGCACGCGGATACCCTTGCTCGATTCGATCTCGTTGTGCCACTGGAGGCTCGATAGTATCCTGTTCAGAATGCTGGCCTGTTTTCCGCGTTCACTCTTGAGCTTCAATGTGTCATATATAATGATCACGCTGTATGTCGTAACGAGAGAAAATAGAATCGAAGACACCCCGTACTTGATACCGATGCTGGCCGACAGCGAGCTGAACACGGTAGAATGGAGGTTCGGCATCCCATCAGCCTGCACCAACCGGAAAATGTTATTCTTTCTATTAATAATAGAATACAATACAACCTTAAGGCATTGGATGATGAATCCGCAGATAATCGGTACAAGGTATATATCGCGATATAGCAGCTGTCGGAACATTTCAGGACACGCGATCCAGAATCATGCGGAAGAGATGCTGAAGAGGTCCTCGGTCCCCGAGCTTCCGTATCTCTTCCTGGGTGTCTGCTATCAGCTCGCCGGCCCGCTGTTTCGAGCGATCGATACCGAGACAGGCCGGAGAGGTGATTTTCTCTTTTTTTTCGTCCTTCCGCAACCCTTTTCCTACCGTTTCCTCGCTGCCTTCGACATCGAGGATATCGTCGATGATCTGGAAAGCGATTCCGACATTCCTCCCGACCTCCTCGATTTTCCGCTGCATCGCATCCTCCGCACCCGCGAGGATCGCGCCTATAGTGAGCGATGCCGCTATCAGCTCGGCCGTCTTGCGTG
>CBFCXB010000367.1:0-3469 GCA_965601905.1 uncultured bacterium
CGGCGTTCGCCGACGGGGTCACCGAAGCCTGAACGATAAAATCCTGATCCGTCGAGAGTATTGCATCCATGGCTCCATCCGGATGGGTGATCTCCAGTGCGCAGGCGCCGATATGGGCGGACTCCTCGGTGACGAGAACGATCCGCGCCACCTCCTGCGCGAGCGCCGCCGGACCGTTGCTGTTCACATCATTCGGGATCGTGCTGATCGCAACGGAGATCGTATCGGCCACGGTCGAGGGTGTCCCGGACGCCTGGAGTCTCCATACGATCTGCTGCCCCGGTTGGAATGAACGCGTTGCAGGATGCGCAACGAGATCGACGATCGTAACACCGTCCGGTAACACGATGGTGATCTCACCCATATCGTCCACGGCGGCCTCCCCGCCGTTCGAGACGGACGCCGTCACATAGAAGTGCTGGCCGGTCGAGACCGTGCCGTCCACGGCGCCCGGTGGATCGGTAATCGAAGCGCTGCACGAAAGAAGCGCCGGATCCTGTATGATAAGGTATTCGATCGATTCTCCCGGTATGGGGCTTACGCGCTGACCGGTGGTCCTTGAAACAGCCTTACTGATCTCCGCGTTCAATATCTCGTTACCCTTCACGTCGGATGCCGCGACGTTGAATATGAAATTCCCCGTTTTACCCCTGTCTATTTCCGGCGTATCCGATGCGAGGGCGATCGTCGATTGGTTACTCTCCCGGCCTGACGTGAGCGCGACGGTGACACTGTCGAGATCGTCGCCCCCCGTGTTCGACACGGTGATGGTGATCCGGAACGGCTGCCCTGTATCAACGATCGACGTATTCGCGGATGGATCCGTATTCCACGCGTCGCTCGTAATCGAGACGATCCGCACACCGGACGGCTCCGTTACGAGGATCGAAGTATCCGCCTGGACACTCTCCTGCTCGATATCGGGTTCATTGTCGTCCGTCCAGTCGTACCGGGCCCGGATGGTCACCGTTCCCGTGCTGTCGCCCGTCCGCTCGATCGTGTAGATCAGCGAGTCGCTCGCCCCGCCGGCGATCGTGAGACCGGTATTCGTCGGCGGCACCTTGATGTAGCCGCCGAGCGGCATGCCGGTATCGCTGTAAAACCTGATGTCATCTGCATCGGGTGGTCCGGCCAGTGTCACCGGCGCCCCGCCGTCGTTCAGCAATCTTACCGTAATCGACCAGTACGGAATGGTCTGGCCGGCATTCACTTCACCGCGCGACGGCTCGAGGGCGGAGATTGTAAGTTCGCCGGGATCCTGTATGGTTATCGTCTCCATGCTATCCCGCGCCTGAGCGTAGCTGACAATATCCGTCTCACCGGAATTCGCATCGATCGCCGAGAGGATGCCCGCTGTGAAGGTCTCGGTACCGCTGGCTGCGGCGGCGGTAACAAAGAAGGTATCGGTTATGGCGGACATACCGCCGATATGATCGATGATCAAATCAGGATTATCAATCCCCGAATCTCCGTCACCGACAAGCCGAACATTGGCATCTGCCACCGCGGCCTCCCCGATGTTGACGATCTGAACGGCAAGCGGGAAGCGTTGATTCGTATTGACGAATGTATTACGCGGCGCCGTGCAGACGAGCGAATCGGTGCGGAGTTCGGAAGGCCGCTGGATGCGGACGGAGCCCTGCGCCTCCGGCACCGTTTCGGTGTCGTATTCGAGGAGTGTGCCCGGACGGTTATTCTCCGTCATACCGATATGGGCCTTTATAGCGAGATCGGCCCCGTCGGGGATCATCGGCGTCGGCGTCACGGTGAAGACGAGATGTTTGGTTTCGCCTTCGATGAGTGTCGTGTTCCCACCGTCTCCAACTTCATCGAAGGCCTGCGGGGGTGCTGGCACGGTCAGGGCGTAATCGCTGTAAATATACGTGTTGCCCGGCTCGAGCGTCAGCGCCGCCTCTCCCGCGTTCGTCACGGCCAGCGTAACGTCCCACGGCATGCTCTGTCCCGATGTGACGGTATCGGGCTCGATGACGGCCCCCGTGATCACCGGCATTCCCGGTTCCTGGATGGAGAGGTATACGCCGCCGCCCCCGTTGCTCTTCGTGTCGTCGGAGAGTTCTATGCCGGAGTTGATATCTCGTGCCGTCACGTACGCGTCGACGCGGGCGGTACCAGACGTCGAATCGGTTTTGTCGATCGTGAAGACCAACGTATCGGTCTGCCCCCCGGACAGCGTATCGCTCATGCAATCCTCAAGGTATTCAGGATATGTGATTGTGTATTCACTAGTTAAATCTCCCTCACCCGCAACCTCGATGGAAATCATCGTTTTGGCCGGATCGAGGTCGAGATCGAGCGATGCCTCGCCGTTGTTCTGGACAACGACAAGAACTTCCCACGGCGGCTGGAGGGACCGGGTGACGCTCACCGGCGTGATGATGCCGGTGATGCTCAGCGTCGATGCCTCCTCGATGGTAATGCGATCAGGACTCGAAGAGGTATCAGCGGTAAATGCATTCCCGTTCTCCGTGCCGGCCAGGTGAATGTCCACCGTGTAACTTCCGGTGTCTGGAGAGACGGTGGTGCGTTCGAATTGCAGTTCCACTTTCGAGCCGCCGGTGAGCTCTTTCATGGAGATATCGGACAGATACGCTTCGAATCTATTGCCATCCGTATCGCTGAACGATACCCTCGTACTGTCCTCGTCAAGAATGAGCCGCGCGTGTGCGGCATCATCGCTCTGTACGGAGAGCGTCATCGATATGTCCTGGCCGGTGCTCGCAAAAGCCGGGCTGAGACTCCTGATGACGTACCGAGGATCGGGGCGGCGCTGGAAGAGCACTGAATCGCCGGCCGTTCGCTCCGCGTAGATATGCCTCCCGCTGTTGATCTCGATACCGCCCATGCCTCCCGTGATGAGCCGGCTGCCCGGAGGATCGATCGTCCCCGTCGTCTCGACGGTGAAGGTCAATGTCTCCGTTCTGCCTTCCTCTATATCGACGGTGCCCGTCGGTTTCGCGATCAGGAAATCTCCCCCGCCCTCGGGAATCCTGATGTAGGTGGAGTCTGGATCGCCTCCCGGCACCGTCACGGTGGATCCCCCGTTATTCTCCACTACCATATCGATGGACCAGACGTTCGCCTGCTGAATCGTGACCGGGTCCTGCGATGGAATGAGATCGACTATGGCAAGGATCGCCTGAGACTGTATATCGACCGTCGCCGGCTCGCCCGACTGCGCCGATACGGGGCGATCGCTGTTGATCTCGACACCGGCGATCCCGGCGCCGATGGTGCAGGCACCAACCGTCACACCGGTCCGAGTGATCACGTAGTGCAGCGTGTCGGTCGCGCCGCCGGCGAGGATACTGCCGCCGGATTGCTTGAGGGTATCAGGGTATGTTATTGTGTAATCATACGTTACATCGACTCCCCCCACCTCGAACGAGATGCCGGTCCCGGCCGGATCGAGGTCGAGGTGCATGCTGATGGCGAATACACCGAGGATGCC
>CBFCXB010000368.1:0-3460 GCA_965601905.1 uncultured bacterium
TTACTCTCCGTCTTCCGCGAATGAGCAGTTCGACGGTTACCTGTACGCCCACAACGTCGACTGCTACCTCACGGCGGCCGAGTTCCAGCTCGTGATCGGCCATCCGTCGATCTGGCTGGGCAGTTACGATCTTATCCCGGGCTGGATCAACCTCGGCACCCCGGAGGATGGTATATCGATCTCCGGTTGGCCGCCGCTCGACGGCTGGACTCCCGGCTATAACCTCCTGGGAGTATTCCACTTCCTCGCGACCGAGTACTGCGAGTGCTTCGGTGGTGGAACACTGGCCGAAGTGCCGATCCAGATCGTACCGCACCCCGACACGGGGATAATCAGCGGAACGTGCTGGCCCGACAACGACCTCTTCGCATTTGTCGGGCTGACTTCGGTGATCTGCCCGGTCGGGACCGCTACAGAGGAATCGAGCTGGGGCGCCATCAAGTCGATGGTCGAAAAAGTCGGGCCGCGTTGCGGGACCCGGCTTTTTCTGTATGCCGATACGGGGGGAGTCCGGGGGGAATCCTACACACCAATCGATTTCAGGGCGGTTTCGAAAGCCCGCCTCTCCTCATCGCTCAGCTCGCGCGAGGGGTTGCCCTCCGTAACATCGAGCGCGTAGCCGCGTGTCGAGTTTCTCCCAACGAGGTTCGTCAGTATGTACCCGTTCTTCTCCCGGGTTACAACGCATAACGAATAGCTCTGCATCCCCCCGACATCCTCGAATGCATTGTACTTCACGAGCCCGATACCGCTGTGGCACCCGTCGAGCCGTTTCAGTATCACCTTGATATCCTCTGCGTGTCCCCGGATGAACTCCCGGTTCTCATCCACTCCCTTGAGCAGATCCTCGAGCGACTCGGCCGTCCCACGCTCAGCGTGGAGTGCCGCCATCTCCCTGAACGGTCTCCTGAGACCTTTCATGTTGATGAAAAGAATAACCGCTGCAACGAGCGCCACGACGGCGAGACCCAGGGTAATCACTATAAGCAGGCTGCTGTTGGCTTCGACGAATCCTCCGGGGCCCACGGTGATACCTCCTTTACGCTCTGAAACGGAGTCGAGCGTAAGGGAACGGGGCGTCCAGTGTAAAGAGTTTTCTCTCTCGTGCCCCCGCGTTCCCCGGAGAAACGTGTTGCGGATCGATCGGTCCGCTCACGGCATCCTGATGCGCACGCGGTAGACGAGCCGAGTCTTCCCCTCCTTCGGCACGGGGACCGTAAAGCTAACCTTGTTCGCGGCCTCTTTGGTCCACTCGTGGGACGAGCGCAGCACCTCCCAATCGCCGAAAATCTCCTCCATAACCTTGACCGTGACATCCTCGTCCTTTGCATTACGCAGGGTGATCGTGTATTCGCGCTCGTAGAGCTTCTCCTGCTTGATAACTTGGAAATCGGTCTCGATACGGTGTGCGAGGACATCGAACGCCTTGCCCACCTCGAGAAACAGCTCCTCGCCGCGCGGCACATGATCGATCCGATCCTCACCGATGAAATGAAGCGCTCCTCCCAAGTCACGCTTGTAAAACCTGAACGTCCCCGCCGGAAGCGGCAGGCCGAGGCCGCTTGGCTCATCATTACGGAATCGGATCGTAACGACGACATGCTCCTTCTCGACCTCGCCGAGCCGGCTGCGCGGCTGGAAACGTCCCGCCCGCGGAGGGAGCACGTACTCCTTCGTCAATGCAACGCCCCGTGCGGTGAGCAGCTCCACCTGCTTGGTTTGATTGTCCTTGAGCGTCGTCGGTTCGGGGAGGGTGTAGAGGTGGTATTCGAAAAACGCTTCCTCCCGAACCGCCATTTCCGCGGCGTAGACCACCCGGCCCTTCTTGACCCGCTCGGACGGCTTCTTCTCGACGCGGCGGACATCCCCCGCGACCAGTTTGATCCGCGCGTGCGCGTATCCCGCGCCGCTCGTATTTGTCAGTGTTACCCAACCGGTCAAATCCATAGCGTCGTCGTGCGGAGTGAGCTCGGCAACATAATCGGCCTTCCAGCTCATGCCGGCGGTGAGATACGTCGTCTCCACCGTTCCCTTGCCGCTGGCCGCCCGCACCTTCCAGAGGAGCGTGGGACGTGGTATCAGGTTCTCCGGTATCCCGGGCAGTACGACCCTCCCAGGGTGGCCGATATGGATCTCGTCACCGATCCGGTATATCGGGCCTCCGTTCATGCTGAGCAGTTCGGCCCGCAGCGTGGACTCCTCCCCCGTCTGTGGATGCGATACCACCAGCTCGACTTCCCGCCCGACATACTTCTCCATCAGCTTCTCGGGACTCATAAGGTCGAATTCGTAGTTCTGCTCGAGGAGCCGGAATCCTTTCAGACCGTCCGTGACACGCACGTTGACCGAGGTCGGATCGATACGCGATGCCACATCCTGGAATTCCAGGCGCACGGCGCCGCCCGGCAGGGTCAGCACGCGGCTCTCGCGCACCAGGCCGAGGTTCACATTGTATATTGTAACAGATACGCTCTCACGGTCCGCAACCGTGCTTTCGACCGCTCCGGCATTCGCGCTCATGATGCAGATCAGGCAGATGGTCAATACAATCGCTCTCGTATGCATGACGATCCTCCTTGTGCCATGTACACGTAATGTATCCGGAAACAGTATGCGCCGGTGCGGATAAAAAATAAAGAGGCAGTTTCGGGCCTCTAAAAAACTGCCGGGAGCGGGACTCGAACCCGCACAGGCGTTTCGCCCACTACCCCCTCAAAGTAGCGTGTCTACCAGTTCCACCATCCCGGCATGATTGTTTTTTTGTGTTCGAGGTTTATTCCGGGGGCATGCCCGATTCGCCGGGCGTCCCCGACTCTTCGGCTCCCTGTGTATCCTCCCCCGCAGGTTCTGGAACGTTCCCCAACACTTCGTTGATATCCTTCTGCTCTTCGGGAACGATTGTTCCATACTGTTGACGCTCGGCGGCCCGTCTGAGCACGCTCTCCTGCTCCCGCCCCCCCCGCCCGGCGGAGAGAAACGCGAGCGAGAGCGAGGTCACCATGAATATGACCGCCAGGTATGTCGTGGCCTTGCTGAGAAACGTCGCCGTTTCGCGCCCGCCGAGCATCGTCTGGCCTCCACCCCCGCCGAATGCGCCGGACAGGCCCCCTCCCTTGCTCGACTGCATCAGCACGACGATGATCAGAAAAAAACACGCAACGAGATGAATCGTTACAAACACATTGAATACCATGCAATCACCAGCCTTTTCAACACTGTAGTTTAATCAAAAAAAGCACTCCAGTCAAAGGGATTCTGCGCCACTCGCGCCGCACCGCGTGAAGGATGCGTTCGCGGTCCCGTGGCGCACGCGATGTGATTGCTACGAGGCGAAAATGATATCGATGAACGGCGGCGCCTTGAGTGACGCACCCCCGACCAGTGCACCATCGACTCCCGGGGCGCCCAGTAGCCGGGCGGCGTTATCCGGCTTCACGCTGCCGCCGTAGAGGATCGGCAC
>CBFCXB010000369.1:0-3458 GCA_965601905.1 uncultured bacterium
ACTCATCTTCGCGATAGTCCTTTTCAGCTTCGCGGGCGGCGAATTCATGCCCAAGATAGATATGAACATGGTTATCGTTCAGCTCGAGCTTCCGCCCGGAACCAGTATCGAGCGGACGCGTGAAGTCGCCTCGCGCATCGAGGATATACTGCGTAGCCATTCCGAGGTGGAGGGCGTTATCGTGAAGGTCGGCGGCGGCGACCGGGGCGTGGAGGATGCCGCCATTATCGCAACCTTGGTCGATCTCAAGGAGCGGGATATCCATGTCACCGATCTCATGGGCGTGATCCGGCCCGAACTCGCCGGTATACCCGACGCGCAGATACTCGTCACGGAGGAGGAGCGCGAGTCCGGAGGCGGGGCCGAACTCGTCATCGAGATCCTCTCGAACAACCAGAGGGCGCTCGATGCGACCGCCGATCATGTTCTGGCCATCTTCGAGGGTATTCCGGGCCTCGTCGAGGTGCAGACGAGCCGCGAGGCCGGAAAGCCCGAGATCAACGTTCTCCCGCGCCGCCGGCAGCTCGTCGAACGCGGTCTCAGCACGGCAAACATGGGGATGCTGCTTCGCGCCGCGTACGAGGGCGTCGAGGCGGGTGTCTACCGCGAGGAGGGCGAGGAATACGACGTCGTCGTCAAGTACTCCGAAAGCGCTCGCCGCGATCCCGCGTTCATCAAGGACATCCCGGTGCCGACACGAGCGGGATTCACGACTCCCCTCTCCGATGTCGGGGAGCTCAGGACCAGGGCCGGCGATGCCGAGATCCAGCGCAGGGACAAGCAGCGAAAAATCGAGGTATCGGCCAATATCGCCACGGGCTCGCTCAGCGAAGCGCGCGCCATGATCGATGACGAGCTGGACAAGCTGGCCGTTCCACCGAACGTGACGGTCCAGTACGGGGGGTACGCGGAGATACAGGATGAATCATTCGCCTCGATATTCACGGCCCTCATCCTCGCGATCGTTCTGATCTACATCGTGATGGCGGCAATATTAGAAAGCTTTGTACACCCGATCACGGTGATGGTCACCCTGCCGCTGGCCCTGATCGGCGTCTCTGTCGCTCTGTTTCTCTCGGGCGAGACGATCAATATCTTCTCCCTGATGTCGGTCGTGATGCTCGTGGGGATCGTCGTGAACAACGCGATCCTGATGCTCGACTACACCGCGCAGCTCAGAAAGCAGGGCAAGAATGCCAGGGAGGCGCTCCTCGAGGCGTGTCCAGTCAAACTCAGGCCGATCCTCATGGCGAACCTCGCCATCGCCGTAGGAATGATCCCGCAGACGATCGGCGGCGCCGGTCTCGAGATCCGCGCCCCGATGGCGATAGTCCAGATCGGCGGCGTTCTGATCTCGGCCTTCTTTACGCTGTTCGTGATCCCGGCCATCTACACGATCTTCGATTCATTGACGCCGGCGGGGCGGCGGGAGCGCGCCTCCTCGTGATATAACGGCGGGTCGCCGGGAGCGCTAATCCCGCACGAGCAGCTTCCGTGCGATGGCTCCCTGCAACCGCCCGATAACGCGGGCGAAGTGGAGTGTGACGACCAGCCAGATGATGCCGGCGAGCATCTCGAACGGGACGGCCCAATCGGGGACGTAGTACGATGTATCCCCGAGCATCATCACCGGCAAATCCAGGAAGAGGTCGAAGACGGGACTCCCGATGAGGCGCAGCACGAAGACCATCATCGTGATGAATACGGTGAAGTAGATAATCCCGAGCGGAAGCATGATGATCATGTAGAGAAACGTCGTCCACGTGATGCTGTCCCCGAGGAGCGCCCTGAAGCGCTGCCACACGCCGAGATGCCTCTGCGAGAAGAGGGGGCGCCGGGGCATCCGCACCCCGAGGAGCGCCTCGACGATACGGCCCTCGACGAGGGCGATTCCCCGGATCGACAGGAGGAACACCCCGATGAAGGGCAGGCCGATGATCAGGATGATGAATCCCGCCGAAAGGGATATCCCCGTCACCGCCCACGTGAAGTAGATGATCCCCGTGATCATGGCGAAAAGCATGTAGAAGAGAGCGCCGTAAGCGCGCGGCTCGGCGAGCACGCCGAAGATCATACCGGCCCAGGAGCGCTCGCTGGTTTCGTAACCCGCCCCGGCGAGCGCCGGGGTGGTGCGGTTCTCGATTTCGCGGTATGCAGCCGCCGTCTCTTCCGGCGTGCCGTATTTCTCGACAATCATTTCCAGTGCCTCCGTTTCCGTGTGGGTCGTATCGGTCCTCAGCGTCTGGTCCAGTGCGGTCCGCAGGTGATCCTCCGCATCGGAGAGTGCATCCTGGATCGTGGCCGGATCGCATCCGGTGAGCGCGCGTTTCAGTTCTTCGAGATAGCGTTCAATTCCATCAGGCATCGTCCGTTCCTTTCAGTATCGAATCGACGAATGTCTTGGTCTCGCTCCAGATTCCGGTCCACTCGCTGAGGGCCCGGCGTCCCGCTTCGGTGATGCGATAGTATCGCCTCGGCGGGCTCGCGACGGAGGGCTCCACGGTACTTTCGAGGAGGCCGCTCCGTTCGAGGGATCTCAGAACGGGATAGAGGGCGCCCTGCTTCATCATCGGCAGGCTATCCCTCGTCGCCTCGATCCGTTTTACGATCTGGTAACCGTACGTCGGCTCCCCGGCCCGGCTCATGACACTGAGAAGCACCAGGGCGACGGTTCCCGCATTCAACTCCTTCTGAAACTTCTTGTTTGCGGCGCTTGTATTATTCAACGTATGTGCCTTTCGCTGATTCTCCGTCATCCATGAGTTTCTACTCCCCCCGGCCGTTTGCCGGTACCGTCCCAGTTTCAATCACATTTATTACGAACCCATTTGCATTAATAATTCAACACTCTTAATAACTTAATACTACCTAAAAGTTCAAAATGTTGCAAGAAAAATTTTTTCTATAATTTTACTCTTGACAAATGCGGGTATACTAAATATACTGTGTATATACAATATGCGCAGTATATCAGGTGATTGAATCGATCAGCGAAGATATAAGGAAGCAATGGAGACAAAACCGTTCATCGTCATCTCGGCCTCCAGCCCGGACCCGCTGTACAAGCAGGTCACCGATCAGATCATGGACGCCATCGCCCGGGGGACGTTTCTCGCCGGGACGAGGTTGCCGTCGATACGGGAGATGTCGAGAGAACTCGGGATAAGTCCCATTACGATCAAGCGCGCCTACCACGATCTCGAGATCGAAGGATACATCATCACGCGCTCTGGTCTCGGTTCGTTCGTCGGCGATGTCAACCGGGGGAAACTGCGGGCCGCCAAGATCGCCGAGATCCGCCGCGAGCTCGTGAGACTCGTCGGGGTGGGCGGGCGGTTCGGCATACCGGCCGGCTAGATACAAGATATGATACATGAGATAAAGAACAACAACGACGGCTGACATCCTCGAGGTGCGGAATCTGCACAAGAAATACCGGAATTTCACTCTCGGCGATG
>CBFCXB010000370.1:0-3450 GCA_965601905.1 uncultured bacterium
GAAGCTGAAATTGACCGGGTCGAAGAATATGTACCAATCGTCCCGGGGAATGACGACGTACCGGTCGGGCATGGAATACCGCTTCTCACCATCTCCCATAGCGCGCCTCCCGTGAAGATTTTTCGCTGTGTGCATATATAGGATCGCTCTCGGAATCTCGTTTGTACGATGGGCAGTGTAGCACCGGCGCATCATCCGCACCAGATTTTTCTTGACAGGGGAGAAAACGTCTGGTACCAACGGTAACAGGTAATTCATCGTTGGAAAGCGATAAACGGGACATTCAACGGACACCGCATCAATTTCGAGAACTATGGTCGAACTGTTCGGGCATGCGGCGTTTTGCATGCGATCGGGTATGGCCGGACAGAGCTGACATCTATGGTGCAATAACTACACGCCACCGGGAGCAGGGGCGGTTGTACTGCTTACGGCGCATTGTTCTCCCGGCGGAGGTAGAGAAGAAAGGAGGAGGATACTATGGATTTCAATCCCGTCGGAATGGGAAGCGTGGATACCTTCAATGCGGTCGGGCCGTGCGCGTGCCAGATCTACGGATTCGGCTGCGGCACCAAGATCATGAGGACCATTTGCATTTGCGAGGTCAACGGCTGCGGCTGTGGATGGGGATATCCCGGTAGCGGTTGATGACCGACTGAATACCGGAAGGGTTGCTTATACGGGAGAGATACGGATACAATCTCTCCCGTATTTTTTCCCGGTCTCCGTGCAACGGGCGCCGGAGACGGTTCTGGATCGGCTTTCGTGCGAAGGTGATGTTGCGGAGAGTGCTGCCCGGACCCGTTCACGAGTCACTCCGAGCCATGTGGAATCGTCTGACGGGAGGCCGCGCCGCAGGCCAGGGCCGCAATCGGTCAATCGTCGAAGTTGAATGTCGGTTCCTCGTAAAACTTGATCTTCCTGTTCCGTATCTTATCGAGCACGTACAGTTGCAGTAGTATGTGTTTTTCCTCGAGCGTGCCGGATCCCTGTAACAGGGAAAGGGGGAGGTTGAACGACAGAGCGCGCTTCGGAACGCTGAAGCGCGTGATGCCGTATGGGAACCGGACACCCTCGATCGAGAGTTGCAGGATGTCCGTTTTAGAGAACTGCCCGTAGCAGACGAGGGCGGAGAGTTCCGGATAGTGTTTCTTGAGATCGTTCATGTTGGTGTAGCTCACACGATCCCGCTTCTTGGTCCAGCTGATGCGATCGGTGATCCTGGTGATTGCATCCAGGCGATTCCGCGACCCGCCCGGGGCGTGGATGCTGTAGCACGAGCCGTCGGGAAGCACAATGTGTGCGGCGATGTCCTCACCACCCGGCGGCACGAAGTCGCCCGATTCAGTGAATTGACCGCTGAACGGTTTCACCGTGAGACGTGTCGCCAGATCGGCGATGGCCGTTTTCATGTCGAGGTTCTCGATGGCGTGATTCCACGTCGAGAGGACGATCCCGTCGTTGTCGATATCGACTTCCTGGATCAGTACAAAACGGGCATTGAACTGCCGCAGGGCCTCGTGGCGGTTCACGCCGTCTAAAAGGATGTGCGACACCGCTCCGTGAAGGGGGGATGCGATCAGGGGATTCTTGAGAATGCCGCTCTCCTCGATCTGCTTGCCGATCGCCTCACTGATATCCGGATCGGGTTCCTCGAGTCTGCGAAGCGCATCGAAATCGATAAGCACCAGCTTGGGCAGCTTGCCGATCTCGAGAGCGATCCGCTCCCGTTCAAGCGGGGAGTGCGATCTGATCGTGTCGAACGGTTCTCCGTGCCGTTCGTGATTTCCGTCGACCGCCATTGCCACTCCTCCTGTTCGACGAAAATGTTACCAGATCGCCGTTCGATTAACAACAGGGAAAGATCGTAACGAAAGATCGTAACGAACCAGCCGCCTCCGCGAGGCGGCATTCTTGAATCCTGGCGGCCGCCCACGCCGCGAGGCGGGAGGGATGATCGGCCGTGAAAGGCGGTGAAGCATCACGATTAGAATGCGCCGGAGGGCGGCCGGCATATTCATTTTGTGAAATACGTGTATAAGAGCGATTGACGATCCCCTACCGCTGTGATATATTCCAGCGAAATTTATGCTCGGCCGGTGCCGGCCCCGCGCCGCGGTCCGGCGGAAGTAAGGATGTGTCGGACATACCGCGCACATTCTAACTTATTCTCATTAAGCCAGTTATGTTCTCGATGGGAAGACGCGCAGCATCCCGGATAGACGATTCAGCGCCGTATGTCACACGGCACCATCCATCCATGTTCCTTAACGCAGGAGGGCCCCGATGAGGGTGATCAAGCATTACCGGATACACCTGGGCACGTTCGCGTGGATACTGCACAGGTTATCCGGGTTGGCCCTGATTGGCTATCTCCTTCTCCACATATGGGTGATCTCTCACCTGATCGGGGGGAAGGAGTCTTTCGACGGAATCATGGAGCTGTTCGGCTCATCGCTGTTCAAGTTCCTCGAGATCGGCCTCGTCGGTACGATTCTCTACCACCTCTTCAACGGTCTGCGCGTCACCCTGGTCGATATAGGAGTGCTCGTCGAGAAGCAGAAGCTCCTCTTCGGCATAGCGGTCGTCCTGTGGCTCGTTTCGTGGGCCGCGATCGCCGCGGTCATGCTATCGCGGTGGGGTGGCCTGTCGTTCTAGGAAAAGGAGGGCGTAATGGTTTACAAGGCAACAGTTCGGTCCGGCGGCGCTCTCCTGTGGCTGTTCCAGCGGGTGAGCGGCATATACCTCGCCGTCGTGCTGTTCTTGCACGTGATCATGACACATGTCCTGGTCACCGGTGAGCTTGATTTCTCCGACGTCGCCGAGCGCGTGGCGACTCCGATGTGGAAGACACTCGACATCTCGTTTCTTGCTATCGCACTGTTCCACGGCCTCTACGGGGCGTGGGTCGTGCTCGACGACTACATCCATGTTCAGTGGCTGCGCGTGATCATCTACAGCGCAATCGCTATCGCCGCCGTGATATTCACCACGCTCGGCATGCTGACGTTGATCAGTTTCAATCCTGGAGGTTAAGCGGTTATGGCTACCATTGATCCCGAAACCATTCACGACGTCGAAGGTGTCGCCGTGCACAACGTGCACCGCCACGACGTCGTTGTCGTGGGGGCCGGGCTCGCGGGCCTGAGGGCCGCCGTCGAGGCCTCCGAGGAGTACGACGTGGCGGTCCTCAGCAAGGTCTTCCCGACCCGTTCCCACAGCGGAGCGGCCCAGGGGGGGATCGCGGCGTCTGTGGCCAACGAGGAGGAGGATCACCTCGAGTGGCACTTTTTCGACACCGTCAAGGGGAGCGATTACCTCGGCGATCAGGATGCGATCGAGATCCTGGTCCGTGAGGCGCCGGTCGTCGTGCGGGAATACGAGCACTTCGGCGCACCCTTTTCGCGGACGCCCGAGGGGCGGATCGCGCAGCGCAAGTTCGGCGGACAT
>CBFCXB010000371.1:0-3435 GCA_965601905.1 uncultured bacterium
CCTGCACCACGTCCTCTTTTGCGGCGTCGTCATTCCCCTCTCCCTCCTCGTCACGGTCTCGCGACGTCTCGGCTTTCCGGGATTGCCGGTGCTCGAGTATGTCGCCTCGTTGTCCGGAGCGGCGCCCTGCGACGGTGCCCCCTTCGCGGGCGGTTATTTCCCGGAGCGCCGGTGCGCGGGGGAGGACAGGATGCCGGAGGGGGACTGTGCATCGCTGGATACTGCTTTCGAGCGGATCGCATCGATCCTCGGAGAGGAGCGTCCCGGGCAGCTTCTGATGGCGCGGGCGGTTGAAGGAGCGCTCCGCACGGATCGCGTGGTGCTGATCGAAGCGGGCACCGGCATCGGTAAATCCCTCGCGTATCTCGTGCCGGCGATAATGGTGTCGCGCGAGACTGGTGAACGGGTGATCATCTCGACGTACACGCGAAACCTCCAGCACCAGCTACTCACCAAGGAGCTGCCCCGTGCCGGAGAAGTCCTGGGGTGCGAGGCGGCGGTGGCATGGTTGATGGGGAGGGAGAACTACATATGCGCTCAGAGGCTCCTCCGAGTGACGGCCGGCGGCATGGATGACGATCCGGAGACGGCGCTGGCATTGGGCTTAGCGGCGTCGCTGTCCGGGCAGGGAACGATCGATTCGCTTCCCCCCGCCCTCATACGGCGCGTATGCCGCCGCATTACCGCACCGTCCCGATGTGCCATGAATGCATGCGCGCACGCCACGCACTGTCCACTCGTGCGCTCACGCAGGCGCGCGCGTGAGTCGGTGATCGTCGTGGTGAACCATGCGCTTCTCATGACGGACTATCGTCAGGGGGGGGCGATTCTCGGTCCATATCGCCGTGTCATATTCGACGAGGCCCACCATGTCGAGCGCTGTGCCATGGAGAACCTTTCCGTTGCCGCCTCGCGCGAGGGAATAGATATCATTATCGATCCGGTACGTCCGCTCCCGGCGGCTGATGAGCGCTGGCGACTCCTCTGCAATGAGCTGGAGCCGACAGAGGCGAGCGGTGATCGAATCCCCGCAATCGCCGATGCAATGCGAGCCCTCCGCGATCGGTACCACGAGTTGTTCCGCTCGATCGAAATGGGTTTCGATCGAGCGGGAATGCCGAGACGTGGTAGAACCCGCTTCATCGATGGAGAGGCCGCCGTTCCAGAGACACGCCAACCGCTGAAAGATTATTTATTACATTACAATAGGTTAAAAGTATTACTGAAACCATTGCTCGAAGTAAATCTCCGTGGCGACGCCCGTTCGTTCCAGCAGGAGGTGACGTACGCACTCGACGAGATTGCGACCCTCTCCGAGGCGGTACCGTTCATCTTGAAGGCGGACGATGAGGATTCAGTCTTCTGGATGGAATGGTCGAGCGACGGCCGTTTGAAAACGATCTGCGTCTCTCCCCTCAGTGTGGATAGACTGTTCGCCGATTATATCGACGAGGTGTGCGATACTGCCATATTCACGTCGGCGACGCTCGCGCAGAACGGGGATTTCGCGTACCAGCGTTCCTGTCTCGGACTGACTGGCCTCGCGAGAGAGACTGACGAAATCGTCGTGCCCTCGCCGTTCGAGTTCGAGAAGAGGTGCCGGATCCTCTTCAACGCCGGTATGGGGGATCCGAACCGGGAAGGGTATGCCGATATCCTCGCCGATGTGCTGGAGCGGCTCGTGAGGGAGGTGAACCGCCGCACGATGGTTCTCTTCACCTCGTACCGTCTCTGCCGGGGAACGGCCCGGAGCCTCGCCGGCAGGGGGTTACCGGGTCCGATGCTCGTGCAGGGCGAGGGAGTGAGCAGAGAGATGCTCGCCGAGCGGCTCCGCAGCTCCCCCGCCGGTCTTCTGCTCGGTGTCGCGAGCTTCTGGGAGGGAATCGATTTCCCTGGAGAGGAACTCGAACTGCTCGTTATACCGAAACTTCCCTTCCCCGTTCCAACGGAGCCGATCGTCGAGGCCAGGTCACAGAGGCTCCGTGTGCTCGGGGAGGATCCGTTCGAGCATCTCTTTCTCCCCGAGGCGATACTGAAGATGCGTCAGGGAATCGGAAGGCTCATCCGGCGAAGAGACGACCGCGGCGTCGTTGTGATGCTGGATTCCCGGATAGGTAGCAGGCCGTACGGTACCGCCGTCATCTCGAGTCTCCCCGCCGGAGTGGTGTGCACTGCAACCATTGAGGAACTCGTTGCGGCGGCCGGCCGGTGGTTTTCGCCCGATCCGTGATATGGTGCACCGGTCCTGTTTCCGGTTGATGGAACGTGTGGATTCGTAGTAATGTCGGGCGGTGCTGGGTGCGGGGACGTGCGGATAACGAATTGAAAATACTCTGAGAATGGCGGCTCAGCGGCAGCTTGCAGCTGTCCGCTGCAGCCGGCATTCGATGGGGCGGCGCGAAGCGTCCGCACTATCGGATGAGTCGATCTTCTTTTACCGCGCGGAGGTAAGGAGCGATGAGCGCCAGAAAGATCAGGGCCCCACGGGGGCGCGAGATAAGCTGCAAGGGGTGGTTTCAGGAGGCGGCCTTGCGGATGCTGATGAATAACCTCGATCCCGAGAATGCCGAGAAGCCGGATGAGCTTGTGGTCTACGGGGGAACGGGGAAGGCGGCGAGGAACTGGGACTGCTTCGAGGCCATCGTGAAGACTCTCCGTGGCCTGGAAAACGACGAAACGCTGCTGGTGCAGTCCGGTAAGCCGGTCGCCGTTTTCAAGACGCATGAGGCCGCCCCGAGGGTTCTGATCGCCAACTCCCTCCTCGTACCCCGATGGGCGACATGGGAACATTTCTGGGAGCTCGAGTCGAAGGGACTGATGATGTACGGCCAGATGACCGCCGGTTCCTGGATGTACATCGGAACGCAGGGCATCCTCCAGGGAACGTTCGAGACATTCGCCGAATGCGCCAAGAAGCATTTCGGGGGAGAGCTGGCGGGCCGGTTCATCCTATCGGCCGGGCTCGGCGGTATGGGGGGCGCACAACCGCTCGCGGTCACGATGAACGGTGGTGCCTGCCTGATCGTCGAAGTCGATCCCGAACGAATCCGGAGGCGTATCGAAACGCGGTACTGCGACGAGATGGAGACCGACCTCGATCGTGCCCTGGCAAAGGTCCACAATGCTGCCCGGGAGAAGCGCCCTTACTCAATCGGCCTGATCGGCAACGCGGCCGATGTCTTCCCGGAACTCGCCCGCCGCAATGTTGTACCGGATGTCGTCACCGACCAGACCTCCGCCCATGATGCCCTGAATGGGTACATCCCCCGGGGGTATGATGTCAGCGAGGCGGCCGGGCTGCGAAAGAAGGATCCCGACCGCTATATCAAGGAGGCGCTCGAGTCGATCGTCGTCCACACGCAGGCGATGATCGATCTCCAGGCCAAGGGCGCGGTCGTCTTTGACTACGGCAATAATCTCCGGGGGCAGGCCGAG
>CBFCXB010000372.1:0-3421 GCA_965601905.1 uncultured bacterium
GCGATGGAACGGAACCGCCACGCGATTCTATCAAGCGGCGGCAAGGACAGCCTCCTCAGTTTCGGCCTCGTAAAGGAGCTCGGTTACGATGTCCATCCGATCTTCGTAAACGAGTCAGGGCGGCATTGGTTCACTGCGCTGAACGCATACCGATATTTCAAGGATAACGTGCCGAATACCGGCCGGGTCTGGACCAACGCGGATCGCGTATTCGCGTGGATGCTCCGGCGGATGCCGTTCATCAGGCAGGATTTCGCGAGTGTCCGCGCAGACGAGTATCCGATCCGGCTCTGGACCGTGGCGGTTTTCCTGTTCGGCGTTCTGCCGCTTGTCCGCGCGCGCGGAATTGGGCGGGTGATCATCGGTGACGAGTACGACACAACGGTACGTACCGTGCATCGCGGGATCACCCATTACAAAGGCCTGTACGATCAGAGCCGCCACTTCGACAACACGCTCTCGCGTTACTACCTCCGCAAGGGATGGGGTGTCGCCCAGTTTTCCATCGTGAGGCCGCTGTCCGAAATGCTGATCGAGAAGATTCTCGTTGAGCGGTACCCTTCGCTGCAGCGGCACCAGGTATCGTGCCATGCCACGCACGTAAAGGGGGAACGGGTGCTCCCCTGCGGCAGGTGTGAGAAGTGCCGGCGCATCGTCGGGATGCTCCGCGCGATCGGCGCGGACCCCGCGTGGTGCGGTTACACGCGGGAACAGATCGACCGGTGCATGCGGGAACTCGTCGAGCATGGGATTCACGCGGAATCGGCGGGATTCGAGCATCTCCTGTTCGTGCTGGCGTCGAAAGAGCTGATCGATGTGCCGCAGAAGCGACAGCGGATCCTGCGGAAGCGCCCCGAGATCATGAAGGTGCGTTTCGATTCCACCCGGTCGCCGATCGACTCCATACCCGGCGCTCTCAGAATTCCGCTCTACCGGATCTTTCTCGAGCATGCCGATGGCGCGGTGCGGCGCTCCGGCCGGGAATGGAAGGCGATAGATCCGAAAGGCGATCCCGGCATCGCCGCGCCGTATCCGTTCGAGTCGAGCCCTGCCGGGGCAACGGCGGACACCGCGGCAGCGGGGACCGAATCGGCCACAGGGTACCTCTGGGGCGAGTTGACCTACCCGGAGGCGGAGGCGCGGTTCAAGGAGGTCGACATCGCCCTCCTGCCGGTCGGTTCGATCGAACAGCACGGCCCGCACCTCACCCTCGACAACGACGCATTCGACGCCTTTTATCTCTCTCAGCGGATCGCAGAGGCGTGCTCCGATCCCAGGCCGCTCGTGCTGCCGCTCGTGCCGTACGGCGTCTCGTACGAGCACGATGAGTTCAAGGGTACGATCAGCATCAGCAACGATACCCTCTCGCACCTCATCTACGAGATCGGCATGAGCATCGCCCGTAACGGGATCAACAAGATCGTGATCATCAACGGGCACGGCGGCAACACGCCGGCGCTGAACTATGCGGCGCAGATGATCACGCGCGACGCCAAGATCTTCGTGTGCGTCGATACGGGTGAGACGAGTGATGTCGACATCTACAAGCTTATTGATACCCCGAACGACGTACACGCCGGCGAGATCGAAACCAGTACGGCGCTCGCCGTCCGTCCCCATCTCGTCAAGCTCGACCGGGCGGTGAAGTCGATTCCGCGGTTTTCCAGCCGGTACCTCAATTTCACCTCCAGGCGCGGCGTCTCGTGGTACGTGTACACGAAGCGCCTTTCAAAAACCGGTGTTATCGGTGATCCGACAAAGGCGAGTAAGGAAAAGGGCGAGCAGTTCTGGCGCGTCATGATCGCGCATCTCGTTGCGCTGGTCGAGGATCTCAAGGGAATGACGCTGGAGGAGATATACCAGAAACGCTACTGAGGTGAAGAGATGCGGATACGGACAATCGAAGCATGGCCGGCGAAGCTGCGGCTCGCCGAACCGTATACCATAGCCTACGAAACGATCGATTCGGCCGATCTCGTATTCTTGCGCGTAGAAACAACCTCCGGCGTCACGGGCTACGGGTGCGCGGCGCCGGATCTCCAGGTGACCGGCGAGACGGCCGATACCGTGATCGCTGTCTGCGCAAAAACGATCGAGCCGGCGCTCGGGAACGCCGATCCGCTGAGAATCGCGCTGCAGCTCTCCAAGTTGCGCCAGGTGCTGCAAACCCAGCCGTCGGCCGTGGCGATGGCCGACATGGCGCTGTACGATATCCTCGGCAAGACGGCGGGCCTGCCGGTGTACAAGCTGCTTGGCGGGTACCGCGATCGCATGCGGACAAGCGTTACGATCGGGATTCTGCCGCTCGACCGGACGGTGGAGCGGGCGAAGGCGCTCGTCGCGGATGGATTCAAATCGCTCAAGATCAAGGGCGGCAAGAACGTCGACGAGGATATCGAACGTGTCCTGAAGGTTCGCGAAGCGGTCGGCAGGCGTGTGGGGCTGCGGTTCGACGCCAACCAGGGATACACCGTCGAGGGATCGCTGCGTTTCGTCGAGTCGACCCGCCCCGCAAAGCTCGAGCTGATCGAGCAGCCGACTCCGCGCGGCAAGCCGGACCTCCTCGGCAGGGTTACCGACGAGGTTCACATACCGGTTATGGCGGACGAGAGTCTCATGAACCTGCGGGATGCGTTCCGGCTCGTGAGGCGGGACTTGATAGATATGGTCAACGTGAAGCTGATGAAGGTGGGCGGCATTTTCGAAGCGCTCCAGATCAACACCGTGGCAAAGGCTGCGAACTGCGAGGTGATGGTCGGGTGCATGGATGAGCCGGCGCTTGCCATCGCGGCGGGGCTCCATTTCGCGCTGGCACGGCCGAACGTCGCTTACGCCGATCTGGACGGGCACCTCGATCTCATCGACGATCCATCGGCCGGGGCGGTGATCCTCAAGGACGGTATTCTCTACCCGACCGACAAACCGGGGCTCGGATTCGACCTGCCGGTTGCCGGCACGGGCGCCGGTCGTTGAGTCGAGGGATCGAAGCCGGTCGCACGGAGAACGGTTGCATATTTTCGCCGTTTCATGATACTGGAACGATACCATGGAAATTGCGTTTCTCGATTCCGAACTGTTCCGCCGGATTATTCTCCCGATCCTTATCTTCGTGGCCCGTATTCTCGATGTATCGATCGGTACGATCCGCATCATCTTCGTGGCGCGGGGCAATAAAGTGGTTGCACCGCTCACGGGACGGAAGAATTCCGTCGGATGCAGCCCCCCGATATCGTACATGGAAGAAAGTCGAAGTTTCTTTCCACGGACTCTATGCTATAATGGAATTGCCGTGATTGAAAAACGTCACGGCGGTTGAAACGACATACGCATTGGTTTATAGTTGTTAGAGGGGACGGTACACGCATGTTCAAGAAGATACTTTGGCCGACGGATTTCAGTGATTATTCGTTCAAGGCGCTTG
>CBFCXB010000373.1:0-3400 GCA_965601905.1 uncultured bacterium
AGCTGTTGTGTGGCGGAACCGGCGCAGGCGGGATCGGCTGTTACAGCGAATCGCCTGCCGCCCCGGTTTTGGGATTATGCTCGGCATCACCGGGCGGTTCCTCGAAGGGCAACGGCGTGTTCATGTTTTCGATCATCCATTTCGCTGTTTCCGCGATCTCGTGGTCCGGATACCGCCGTATCAACTCCTCGAACGTGGTCATCGCGAGCTCTTCCTTCTTCAGTTCCTCGCTGTAGATGAATCCCATCATGAAGAGGGCTTCCGGTGCGAAATCATGGTTGGGATAGCGGTTGATGATATAGCGATACAGACGGATGCGAGAGGCCGGATTGATCTCTGACTGGGCGCGTGTCCAGATTTCCTCCGGTGACTGTTGATCCGGTTTGAGCGCCTTTACGCCCTGGCCGTCGGCAGTGACTGCCGCATCCAATGCGGACCCGACGCCCACGCGGGAATCGCCAGGCCGCCGATGTGAGACGGGTATTCTCCTGTTTTTTGGTGATCTGGTTTTTTCGGCGATCGCTTCGGCCGGGACACGATCGAGCAGGTCATTGCGTACATACAGGAATTCGAAATAGTTGCTTCGTGTATTGCTCGTGTACTTCTTCACCAGCGAGTAGTTTTTGAAGCGGGCGTCCCGTTCTATACCTTTCGCTTCCTTGCCATGCTCGAGATGGTCTTTTTTGCGACTCGTGAAGACGAGCGCGCCGGCGTTGTGGGAATAAAAATAATCGACGATCTCGGTGATCGATGAATCGCAGTGCGCGAGAAATTCATCGTTCAGTGCGCCGAAGTCGATCGTTTTCCGCTTCGCGTAATAGGGTATGGCGCCTGCGTCGCTGTGGACGATTATGCATTCTTCGGGAGGGAGAATCGTGTTGATGAACCGGCCTACCGCAATGTGTTCGTCCTGGAGCATCTTGTAGTGCGTCGAGCAGTAATCCTTGTAATTTTTGAGGTGCTGTTCCTTCGCGCTCCTCACGATCCACGGCGCAATGATGGCGAGGACGATCGCCGCCGAACGCAACGACAGCGGCGTGCGGGCCATGATGGTCCCGACGGCGATGATTGCGATGGTATAGATTGGAACGAGGAACCGGTACGAGAATGTCATGATGAGCTCGCTCGAGATGTAGGTACACAGCACCACAAGCGAGAATACCAAAACGCCGATGATAAGGAACTTGTACTTCTTTACCGTTTCCCAGTGAACGTATATCAGGGCAAGCAAAGCCGGCATCGGAAGAAAGGTCGAGGCGAATCGCTGTATCATCTTCAGATTCTCCCTCTGTATTCCGACCGACGCCGATTTCACGTAATATGTGTTCGGGAGAAGCTGCCCGTAGTATGCGAATCTCCAGAGAAAGTAAATTGCGCCCGGTATGATGTACCACAGGGACAGTTTCAGCGAGAATGGGCGATAGACGGCGAGAAGGATCAGTGCCAGGATCGCTCCTTCGGGACGCGTCAGGCTCAGGAGGAGCAGGGAAGTGATGAACAGTTTCCCCCGTCGATGCGTCAGGGTATAGAAGGCAAATAGGATCGCCGCGCAGAAGAGCGTCGTCTCGAGGCCGCTCCACGCGTGGGCGTACATGAAGGGCGCCGTGAGAAACAGCGCAAGGGCCGTGATGCTGCCGAGATTGAAGCCGCGCAGGGTGAGTATGATAAGAGCGGCGCCGCAGAAGAAAGCGGCGATGCCGATGACGTGCGTGGCGACGATCGGGGAAACGCCGAAATTCATCACCGCCGCGATCAACAGGATCAGGGTAAGGCCGGTGTACCCTTCCGTCGGATTTTCCCCCGGGTTCCAGTTCAGTTCTCCCGTTTCGACGAGGTTCTCCGCATAGCGGAACAGTATGAATGTATCATCCACCAACCAATGCGGGAAGTCCACGACCATCATGACCGCGTACGCGACGAGCAACACCGCGATCGCGGCGAAGATGATCGTTGTTATCATATCGCGATTGAACTTCATATGTCCTTACACCTAAGGGCACAAGTATATGCGACGACAGTCGTGTTCGTCAAAGTGAAAAAATGCTATCGACCTACCGGTGCGTTTCGAAGGCGCCAGTCGAGTGCAGGAGTTCCCTGCTGAACTCGAACAGGGTGACTATTTCCCAGGGGGAACCGTGCTTAGGGGCCGGGATGTATTCGGGAGCCCAGCATTGTACCGTCATGCCCGGAGCGTGCGCGGTTCATCTTCGCTGGTATGGTAGCATGAATGGCGGATGGAAAAAAGGATTGAAAATACGGTCCGAATGGGTATATTGGTATACCTGCTGGGGCTGGTGTAGCTCAGCTGGTAGAGCAACGCATTCGTAATGCGTAGGTCGTCGGTTCGACTCCGTCCACCAGCTCCATCTTCTTGTGATAAAGGGAGAATCTGACATGGCGGGACATGTTTGTCCCTGGTGGCTTGGATATTTCCATCTCGGCGTGATCAGGCGCCGGCTCCAGAATCCCGGGAAAATCCTATCGCCATACGTGAGACCGGGCATGAAGATACTCGATATCGGCCCCGGCATGGGATTTTTCACCCTCGAAATGGCGAAGCTCGCCGGACCGGAAGGACGTGTCGTCGCCGTCGATGTCCAGCCGAAGATGATTCGTGCGCTCGAGCGGCGGGCGAGACGGGCCGCTCTGGCGGATCGCATCGATGCGCGGGTCTGCACCGCCGGGAGCCTCGGCGCGGATGACCTCGCGGGGATCATCGATTTCACATGCGCTTTCTATGTCGTTCACGAGGTGCCCGATGTCCCGGGCCTCATGAGACAAGTTCATGCCCTGCTCGTTCCGGCGGGTATGTTGATCATGGTCGAGCCCGCGCACCATATTTCGCTGGAGGATTTCGAGCTGAACATCGAAACGGCTCGAGAGGTGGGATTTTCGGTTCATGAACGACCCGAGATCAGAAAGAGTCGTTCGGTACTACTCGTGAAGGGTTGATTTCCGATTGCAATTATTACCTGACTGAGTGTGTTATCGGTGGGCCAGCCTGCCCGCATCAGTTGCAAAGCTGGCACGCCGGTTTTGCATTATTCAACTATCGAGAGGAGTTGTCATGAAAAGGCTTTCCTTCGCGTTTCTATTCGTCGTGGTGCTGGCGTGCTGTCTTCCCGTCCTCGGCGGTGACGTCGAACGCCGGGAGGAGGGAAATCTCGTCATCGAGGGAGTTCCCGACATACCGCAGCGGATCATCGATCGGATGGTCCAGTATATTAACACGCGCGGTGCATCGATGCGGGGGTGGGACGCAGCGGGTGGCGGTATGTTCGTTTCGACGCGGTTCGGCGAGACGAATCAAGTGCACTACGTCGGAATGCCCGGTGGTACGCGCCAGCAGATAACCTTCTTCAGCGAACCGGTCGGCGGCGTCGCCGTTTGCCCCGATCCG